>CAZEXO010000356.1:0-3384 GCA_964516545.1 uncultured Melioribacteraceae bacterium | reverse complement strand
AAATATCCCCGCGACTAATAACAATACCACACCGATGGAATAACCGAATTTCTTAAGTTCCTTCTTACTGCTGTTAATACTTTTTATTTCCTCAATCAACATAATTAATCCGGCTCAAATTCTTTTTTCCAGTTACCCGAATCTTCATACTTCGGTTGTTTTGATTTATCAAGAATAAAATCCCCCATGACAAGATAGTCGATATCAGTTCTCATGAAACACCTGTAAGCGTCTTCGGGAGTACAGACAATTGGCTCTCCACGCACATTAAAAGAGGTGTTCACAATTACGCCGCAATTATATTTTTCATCGAACTTTTTGATAAGCTTATAATATCTCGGATTAGTTTCGGGATTAACCGTTTGTAATCTTGCCGAATAATCTACATGTGTAATAGCGGGAATTTCTGATCGTAGAACATTAAGCTTATCAATTCCGAAAAGAGATTTTTCACTCTCGGTCATTTCACGGCGTAGATCTTTTTTCACATCAGCCACGAGAAGCATGTAAGGACTTTCCCCCTGAAACTCAAAATAATCACTCACGCGGTCTGTTAACACCGAGGGCGCGAAAGGACGAAAACTTTCCCTGAATTTTATTTTAAGATTCATTTTGGACTGCATGGTTTTCGAGCGGGCGTCACCGATAATTGACCGGGCGCCGAGAGCCCTTGGTCCGAATTCCATTCTTCCCTGAAACCAGCCGATTATTTTTTCATCCGCGATATAATCTGCAACTTTTTCATAGAGACTTTTTTCATCAACCTGAAGGAAAGGAATATTTTGTTCTTTCAGGAATTTTTCAATCGTCGAATTGTCGAAATTGGGACCCAGATAAGAACCCTTCTGTGAGTCGCCGGGAATCGGAGTTCGTTTATTATCATTATAATGATACCATGTGAAAAGAGCCGCGCCCAGAGCGCCGCCTGCATCACCGGCTGCAGGCTGAATCCAGATGTTATCAAATATTTTTTCGCGTAAGAGCAGCCCGTTTGCCACGCAGTTAAGCGCCACTCCACCGGCGAGACATAAATTATTTTCACCCGTTTCTTTTTTTATATGCCGCGCCATCCTCAACATTACTTCGTTGGTAACTTCCTGAACTGATCTGGCAAGATCCATTTCACGCTGTGTGAGTTTGGATTCCGGTTTGCGGGCTGGTCCGCCGAAAAGTCTATCAAACTTTTTATTCGTCATGGTTAAACCGGCGGCATAATTAAAATATTTCATGTTGAGTCTGAATGAACCATCCTCTTTCAGATCCATGAGTTCATTAAAAATAATATCGACATATTTAGGCTCTCCGTAAGGTGCGAGTCCCATAACTTTATATTCACCGGAGTTTACCTTAAAACCCGTGTAATAAGTAAATGCAGAATATAAAAGTCCGATTGAGTGTGGAAATTTTATCTCGCCGATAATATTTATTTTATTTCCTGAAGCGGTTCCGTAACTGGTTGTTGTCCACTCGCCGACACCGTCGATAGTAAGAAAAGCTGCATTCTCAAAAGGTGAAGGGAAAAATGCCGAAGCCGCGTGCGACTGATGATGTTCGGGAAAAATGATATCTCCCTCGTAACCTTCAAGTTCTTTGGCTATGAGATCTTTCATCCATAATTTTTCTTTCATCCAGAGAGGCATTGCTTTGATGAACGATCTTATTCCGAGCGGCGCGTAGTGAAGATAACTTTCCAGAAGCCGTTCGAATTTCAGAAAGGGTTTATCGTAGAATGCCACGAGATTAATTTCACCGGAAGAGATACCCGCATAATCGAGGCAGAATTTTATGGCGCGTTCGGGAAAACGAAAATCATGTTTCCTGCGTGTGAATCTTTCCTCCTGAGCGGCGGCAAGAATTTCGCCGTCTTTAATCAAACATGCCGCGCTGTCGTGATAATAAGCTGAAATACCGAGTATGTACAATTATCGTCCCGAATAATGGTGGGCTAAAAATAAAAGAAAAGCCGGCTTTATTCAAGTCGGCTGAAAATAAGATAGTTAATAAAATCACTTCAACATCATCATCTTGGCGCTCTTCTCAAAAACCTGCACGTTGTAACCGATTGCTCTTAATCTGTAAATATAAATCCCGCTGGAAAATTATTTATTGTCCACAGGTTCCGAATATAAATTAGTATTAATATTTTATGTGGGGCAGACTATTAGTCTGCCTTACATATTTTCCAGATTCTTGATATTTTTACCGGCTTCTTAATCAAAATTATCTGCCATAGTCTTAACGAAGGAGTATCATCTTCGCGCTCCTCTCAAAAACCTCTCCGTTGCTGCCGATGGCTCTTACTCTGTAAATATAAATCCCGCTTGATACCTGTTCGTCATTCTTATTTGTTCCGTTCCAGTTAAATGAATGAGTACCGACACTAACTCCATCCGATTCAAATGATTTTATCTCCTGTCCCATTATGTTGTAAATCGTGAGCTTTACGTTTGAGGTAACCGGAACTGAGAATTTTATTTCGGTTGTGGGGTTGAAAGGATTGGGATAATTCCCATCAAGTGAAAAACTATTCGGTATTTCCTCCTCTGGATTACTCTCCTGAATTTTATCCTTATTGATGATTATATCACTTTTAAAATATTCCTCATCGCCAAGTATCTTGTGCGCTTCAATCGCTCCCATTGATTCGGGAAATTGTTTATCTAATTCGTTTGATATAGAACGCGCATTTTTTACATCGTTCAACTCAAAGTAGTAGTAAACAAATTTATCGAACAATGCCAATTCTATTACGCTTTCTCCTTTGTAATTTTCTATTACCTCGTCTATCTGTTTCAGTTTGTTT
Source organism: uncultured Melioribacteraceae bacterium (assembly GCA_964516545.1). GTDB lineage: Bacteria > Bacteroidota > Ignavibacteria > Ignavibacteriales > Melioribacteraceae > JAHISV01. Next base: position 581 of record CAZEXO010000356.1, on the reverse strand, counting down.
TCCTTATCGATATCCGATAATATCAATCCCGCCATTGCATATAAATCTCTCTTGCTCTTCGCATCAAATATTGATTTGTAGACATTCTTTTTCGATGTTAATTCATTGTCCATGTATGTTTCTTTCAACAAGTTCAGGGCATTAAAAGAAACTGAATAATCCGGGTAACTATTTATCAGATTCAAACATACTTGTCTCGCTTCAGTTAAATTGCCTGATGCAACTAATTCATAGGCTTTGTCCAGTTCAGAGAGCATCGGAATTTCGCTGTTCTCCGACGCGTAAACTTCACCACCGGTTTTGCTTAACGGTGGCATGTCGATATTAACTACCGAGGTTCGGTATGGAGTATATGAAACAGGACCGGTAATTTTAAAGTAAGCAGGATTTGTCGTTCCCCACCAATTATTACGGGCATAAACAGTATTAGCGGTTGAATTAAGAATATTATTATTCGGATTTACAAAATTGTTATAACCGCCGTATGTGCCGTCACCAACTTTAGGAAGAGAATTATTAAAGACAATAACGCCATAATTATTATTGCTGAAATGATTCCCTATCTGCGGCGAATTATTGCC
>CAZEXO010000355.1:0-3434 GCA_964516545.1 uncultured Melioribacteraceae bacterium | reverse complement strand
GGGTAAAAAAATAATCGTACATGGCGATGGAACCTCGCTTTGGACGGTAACTCATTCAGAAGATTTCGCGAAAGGTTTTACAGGATTGCTGGGAAATCAACAGGCTATTGGGCATGCTTTTCATATTACTTCAGATGAAATTCTAACCTGGAATCAGATTCATGAAATAATTGCAGACTCTGTAGGCAAGCCCGCAAATATTGTTCACATTGCTTCTGAATATCTTGCTGAAATGGATAACGAATTGACGGGTAGTTTAATAGGTGACAAAACCCATAGCGTTATTTTTGATAATACGAAAATTAAAAAATTTGTACCCTCATTTTTAGCAACAATTCCATTCAGTGAAGGAATTAAAAAAACTATAAAGTGGTTTGAATCAGACCCATCAAGGATGATAATCAGACAGGAGACTAATGATTTTATCGATAATGTGATTACACAATACGAAAAAAAATTCTAAACCGATATCAAACAGATAAGAAAATTCATCTCTCATTTTGTATGCCGTAAAAATAATAAGTGAGGAATACCTGGAACCGGTTTCTCTTTTATGAATTTCAGAAACATTTTATCATTTTGATAAAGAGGATTATTAAGTCTATATTTGAGCCGTATAAAACAGTTGAATTCTAGCTCTAAAAGAGATTTTTCGGGCAAGTTGATTGGCACGAACATTGAATCTCTGAAATGAAAATTAAAACGGTTCAATTATGAAAATGAAGCAGCAATGGGGGCTGGGGTTTTTAATCATTGTTACACTCGTTTATCTTGTAATTTATCTTTTTGATTTCAGCAACCAGGATTCTGACATTAAAGAGATTTATTTTGCCGATAGAATTACAGCCGCTCATGCTCTCTTAATAGATAAATTTAATGAAGAGTACGAAGGGAAAATTAAAGTTATTCCTATTGATTTTCCGAATTTTGACTTCAGCACCAATGAAAGAAAAGAATTGCTCGCCCGTTCATTGCGGGGAAGAGGAGACGGAATTGATCTTTTTGCTGTTGATGTTATCTGGGTGAAAAGATTTGCGAAATGGTGCGAACGCCTTGACAAATATTTTACAGATGAAGAAAAAAATAGAATCCTCGAACCTGCACTTGCAAGCTGTTATATCGATACTGAGTTGGTTGCAATCCCGCTTGACTTTGTTCAGGGTATAATGTTTTATCGCGAAGATCTCATTGACCGCGCTGCAAATTCAAATGAAATAAAAGCGAAACTAAAGACAGGGATTACATGGGATGAATTTATTCAGCTCAAACAAAAACTTAATCCTCAAAGCCCATATTATATTTTTCCCGCTGCCGATTTTGAAGGATTGATTTGCATATTTGTTGAGTTGGTATTGAGTCAGAAACCCGATTATTTTGAAGAAGTCGGTTTTAATTTAATGACTCCCGAAGCAGAAAGAGCTTTGGGATTGCTTGTCGATCTTGTTCACAAGTATAAAATAACGCCTGGTGTCGTAACTAATTTCACCGAGATACCCAGCTTTGAGTATTTTATCAGGAATGACGGAATTTTTATTAAAGGATGGACAACATATAACAAAGATTTCAAGTGCAATCCCTTCGATCTCGAAAAAGAAAAACATCTGAAGATAATGCCAATGCCAAATTTTAAAAATTATCCTTCAGCTTCAACTTTTGGCGGATGGAACCTGATGATTTCCAAGTTTTCCGACAACAAAAAAGAGGCAATGGAATTTATTAAATTCCTCCTCCGCGATGAATCGCAGGAAGCCTTTTTCAGAGAAGCGGAGTATTTCCCGGTTATGAAAGATTTTTATGACAATCCTGAATACACTGAAAAATATCCTCAGCTCACTGAGTATAAAGAACTCATCAAAAAAGGAGTTCACAGACCCGCGCATTCCGAGTACACAAAATACTCTGAAATAATGTCGCACTTTTTTGAGAGCGCAATTAAAAATGAAATATCTGTTAATGAAGCTCTGGCGAAAGCAACCAGAATGATTGAAATGGAAAAAATGTTGTTTAATGATCTTTAATCAATAGAGTTGAAAATTTTATGAACAGACAAAAGATTTTCAATAAGATTTCGAAATACCACTTCGAAATAAGGCACATCACGATTCTTTTATCCGTGCTGATAATCTTTCAGATAATATTAACATTTGTACAGAAATCATCGCTCGAGGGATTTTTGGAAGATACTCAGTCATGGTATCAGAAACATTCGGCAGAAAGACTGGCGATAGTAACTTCAACCAGCATGGAGCTTTTGTTTGAAAATCTTTTTTTTGAAAAGGAACTTAATTCGTTCGAAGGTAGAAAAACAATCTCATCGTTTAATGTGATTTTCAAACAACAACTTATTCAACAAAGTGTGGAAGATATTTGTCTGATACTGACAAAAAACGATAAACTATATGTAATCGACAGCGGTCAGAAATTTTATGATTATATTCTGAATAAACTTCAACCGCATGAAGTAAGGAATGCAAATCACTACGAAGGTGTTGAGCTTTTTCTGAATCTTCAGGAAACAATGAAAGCTGATGAAGTTATTTACAGTAATGTAATAGAGCACAAGACTTTTAACGTACTTGTTCCTTTTGTTCCGAACGGTGAATATCTCGGCGTGATGTATATGAAGATTACTCCTAATTTCACTTTCCTTACGCGCGAGGTTACGTCAAGTTTCGATCAGGTATCGATAATTTATTCATCGCTGATCTTTTTCGGACTGATATCAATCTTTTTCGTATCGTCGCAGGCTGTCAAAGAAAGAAATGAAGCTCAGCAAAAATTATTCGAGGAACATGAAGAAAATCTGAAAAAGGAAATAAGACTCGAAAAAGAATCATTATTCACCAGAAGGATTTATCACACTCATCATAAGGCTGAAAAAATAATCGGGTTCATAAAAGAGGATATCAGACAAATCTCCGTTAATAATATTGAGGAAGTGAAACATCGCGTTGTAACTTACTCGAATTTTATCTCACGGATAATTTATGACATGAAGTGGTATGATCAGCCGATAAATACAATTGTTAACCCGATGTTTGATACAAATATCAATGAGGTTATCCGGTTCATTCTGAAATATGTCTTTTTAAGAATCTCAAGTAAAAATGAAATGTTTGATTTTAAGGTTGATCTTGATGACAGCATGCCGAATGTTAATGTAAATGAGTTCATTGTTTGGGAAATATTAGAACCGATAATTCAGAATAGCATTGATCACGGAAATAAAAAATCAATTACAATAAACATAAAAACGCGTTATGACGAAACGCGAAGAAAATCAACGATTACTATTGAAGACGACGGGGTAGGAGTTTCTCGCGAACTTATGGAAATGAATAACAACGGAATAAGAAAATTATTTTTAGAAAATGCATCAACTAAAAAAACCGGCGCTTCAAATGTGGGATATGGCTGTTATATTGCCTATCAAA
>CAZEXO010000354.1:0-3459 GCA_964516545.1 uncultured Melioribacteraceae bacterium | reverse complement strand
TTGGACTCGGAAACGCCGCAACGCCTTTCGGGCTGAAAGCAATGGAAGAACTTGACAAATTAAACCCGGAAAAAGGAACTGCAACGACCTCAATGTGTACTTTTCTCGCTATTAACACCGCGGGTTTAACGCTAATACCCACAACAGTAATCGCGATTAGAGCGGCTTCAGGAAGTTCTGATCCGACGATAATAATCGGCACTTCAATATTTGGTTCGCTTTGTGCTACCATCACTGGTGTAACCATAGCAAAACTGTTTGAAAGATTTTCAGGTACAAAAATAGGTGTGGTTGATTTTCTGAAATCCAATTTTAAATTCATTTTTATTTCTTCAGCGCTATTCATTGCCTTTTTATTATTGTTAAGTAGCGGGATTCTTAGTAATATTTTCTCTAATCAGTCGGTTTTTAACAGTGAACTTGTAAGAACAATAATTCAGATTATTTCAATACTCGCGATTCCCGGTATAATTTTTTTATTCCTTATTTACGGTGTGATGAAAAAAATAAAAATTTATGAAGAGTTTGTTGAGGGAGCGAAAGAGGGTTTTAATGTAGCGGTGAAAATAATACCTTACCTTGTTGCCATGCTTGTTGCGATCGGTATATTCAGAGCTGGGGGCGCCATGGATTTTCTTGTGTTGATTCTTGAACCGATCACTAATATTATTGGTTTTCCTGCAGAAGCTTTGCCAATGGCGCTTATGCGTCCATTATCAGGCAGCGGTTCAATAGGAATAATGACCGAGACAATTTCTGTTTATGGTCCTGATTCATTTCTGGGAGTTTTAACCTCAACATTTTTAGGAAGCACCGAAACTACTCTGTACGTTCTGGCTGTTTATTTTGGCGCTGTGAATATTAAACGAATAAGATATGCTGCTATCGCAGGATTATTAGCTGATGTAGTCGGAATACTTGCGGCTTTGTTTATAGTGAGAATTCTTTTTAGCTAATCTATCAGAAAAAAAAGTTATGAACGTACTGAGGAGGAATTATTTTTTCATAATTATCATTATTATCTGATGAATAATTATTGTTATCGAATCATTTTATTAAATAAAGTAATTAACTTAATTTTTTAACGAATTAAATTAAAGCGGCACTTGTTTGTATATATATATATAAATAACTAATTTTGGCGAAAATCAACTTAAGCAAGTAGACAAAATGAGAATAGGGATACCAACTGAAACACATCTTGAAGAGAAACGCGTAGGATTAATTCCTTCAGCCGTTGATCAGCTTGTTAAATCAGGACACAAGGTTTTTGTTCAAAGCGGCGCCGGAATCGAAAGTCATTTCACAGATGAAAATTTTCGCGACGTAGGCGCTGATATTGTATATAGCGCTGAAGAAGTTTATCATCGTTCTGAACTGATTGCGAAAATTGCTCCGCTAACTGAATCCGAGTCCGAACTTTTACAGGAAGATCAGATTTTGTTTTCATTTTTACATCTTGAAATCGGTAAGAAGAAAATAATAGAGAATCTTCTTAAAAAAAGAGTCACCGCTATTGGTTATGAACTAATCAAATCGAATGGTGAATATCCTGTTCAACAGGCAATGAGTGAAATTGCAGGACAACTTAGTATTCAAATCGCCGAAAGATTTCTTTCAAGTGATAACCGCGACAGTCGCGGAATTTTACTTGGCGGAATTACTGGTGTTGCACCTGCAGCGGTTGTTATTATCGGCGCCGGTGTTGTCGGATATAATGCGGCTCGTGCAGCCCTTGGACGGGGCGCTCAGGTGATTATTCTTGACAAAGACCAGAAGAAATTACGTCAGGTCAAAAACGCCTGTGGTAATAGCTGTACTACTGTTATGGCAAATCCTTATACCTTGGCAAGAGGAGTAAAATTTGCCGATGTTTTAATTGGCGCGGTTCATGTGAAAGCAGGAAAATCTCCTCACATAATTACTGAAGAGATGGTGAAAAGCATGAAGAAGGGCGCCATCATTCTTGATGTGTCAATCGATCAGGGCGGATGTGTTGAAACAAGTCGACCCACGACATTATCACATCCTATCTTTATTGAACATGGTGTTCTGCATTATTGTGTTCCTAACATGCCGGCTTTGGTTTCGAGAACCGCCAGTTACGGTTTAACCAACTCGGCTATCAGTTATGTTATGAAAATTGCAGATGAAGGGCTGGTTAACGTTTTAATGGGTGACAGCGGACTAGCAAACGGAGTATGTACTTATAACGGTTTCTGTTCCAATCCGATTATTGCAGAATCGTTTAACATTGAGTACAGGCGGCTCCATCTTTTTCCAACTAATTAGAGAGTTGTGATGTACGCTGAAGATACAGGTGTAAAGAAAGAAATAAACGCAACCTGGATGCAAAAATATAAATCCAAGGTTGTTTCGGCAGATGAAGCCGTGAAGGTAATCAAGTCGAATGATAAAATCGTTATTCAGCCCGGGTGCGCATGCCCTTATGAACTGGTGCGTGCGATGGTTTCCCGAAAAGATGAGCTTTTTGATGTTGAAATTTATCATATACTAATTACAGGCGAATTGCCTTATGTGGAAGCAGGAATGGAAAAACATTTCAAACACAAGGCTTTTTTTATTGGAGGAAATACCCGCAAGGCTGTGAATGAAGGACGCGCTGAATTTATTCCCATATTTTTATCAGAAGTCACAATGTTATTTAAAAGAGGCGTTCTCAAAGCAAACATTGCTTTAATTCATGTTTCGCCTCCCGATGAACATGGATTTTGCAGTTACGGAATTGATGTCGGAAATATTAAAACGCCGGCTGAAAAATCGGATATCATAATCGCGCAGGTTAACAGAAATATGCCCAGGGGTTTGGGAAATTCTTTTATACATATTAATAAAATTGATTACCTGGTGGAATTTGACGCGCCATTGATGGAACTACCTCAGGTTGATCCCAACGCTACTGAAGATCAACTCGAAGTATATGATGGAATTGGAAAACATATTGCCGAATTAATTGAAGATGGTTCTACTTTACAAATGGGAATCGGCGCGATACCCGATTCTGTGATGAGATATTTATCAGGTAAAAAAGACCTTGGAATACACACTGAAATGTTTTCCGACGGATTAGTTGATTTGGTGCGCGACGGAGTTGTTACAGGAGATAAAAAAACTCTTCATCACGGAAAAATAATTGCTGGTTTCGTTCTCGGAACAAAAAAATCTTTTGAATTTATCGACAACAATCCTATTCTTGAATTTCATCCACAGGAATATGTTAATAATCCATTTATAATCGCGCAGAACAATAAGATGGTTGCAATCAATGCCGCCATCGAAGTCGATCTTACCGGTCAGGTATGTTCCGATTCAATCGGCACGAAATTTTACAGCGGAATCGGCGGGCAGGTTGATTTTATAAGAGGAGCCGCGCATTCAGAAGGCGGTAAACCGATTATTGCTCTTCCGTCAACCACAAAAGATTATACTATTAGCCGA
>CAZEXO010000353.1:0-3460 GCA_964516545.1 uncultured Melioribacteraceae bacterium | reverse complement strand
TGGGGCGAATAGCATCTTTTGCATCCTGAATGGCGCGGACAATTGTATCAAAACCTTTCATTACTTCTCTCGGCGCTTTTGTTTCACCTTCATTGAGAAGATAAAAAGTGCGTTGCATATCCGAGACGTAATTATTATATCTCACTCCGAAATCCATGTTGAGAATATGTCCGCGTTCAACGACTCTGTCGGTTGGACCATAATGAGCTTCAGCCCCGCCGGGTCCGGTAAAAACAGATGGACAAACCGATTCATCCCAGCCAAAACCAAGTCCGCGTTTTTTTACTTCGTCTTTCATGAAAGAGGCAATCTGTTTTTCACTCACTCCGGGTTTTATAAATGTCGCAACAAGATCAAAAATTTCCTGAGTATGATTTATAGCTGTCCGCATGTAAGAAATTTCAGTTTCCGACTTCCTTTCCCGCAAAGCTGAAACAATGCATTCTGCCGAGATGAGTCTGTCTTCAAGACCTATTTCATCGAGATAATCATAAAGTGTAAGAAACATACCATAAGTTAGTCCGTCGCAAATTTCGCTGCTTCGCGAGTAATTGATAGCTATGTTTTTCGGCTTGAGTTCTTCAAGATATTCCTGAAGCGGTTTTCGTATTCCTTCAACATAACCGATAACGCGATCATAAGCTCCCGTCTCTTCAATCGCCTTAACATCATATTGCCCGACAATAGCAACTGTTTCGCCTCCGTTGCAAAAGATAAAAGCGGAATGCCAGGTTAAATCTCCATTCGCCAGAAAACTAAGCGTAGGATCACCATTAATTTGACTCTCTCTGAGAAAGGTAATCCAGCAATCAATATCAAACTCTTTTAATAATTTTTTCGCCTGTTGAACTTTTTCTTTTACTAACATTTTATAACCTCAATTTAACCTGCAAATTTTTTCAGTTTACCCATGAATAAGAAAGCAAGTATTGCTGAAAAGGCAAGAATACCGGTAAGTATCAGGAAATACTCGTGATGAAGAAAATCACTGTAATACTTGCCAATCAGTCCCGAACCATAACTCCCGAGTGCGGTTGCAACAAACCATCCACCCATCATAAGTCCCTGAACTTTCACAGGCGCTACTTTCGAAACATACGACAACCCCATAGGCGAGATTAATATTTCCGCCATTGTCACAAAAAAGTATGTTGAAATTAACCATCCGGGAGACATGATCGGCAAGTCCAGGTTTCCGCCCAGAATTGAAGCAGGAACCATTATTAACATTGCGACTCCCATAATCAGCATTCCAATAAAAATTTTCATGGGCGTTGAAGGTTCTTTCCCCTTTTTATTAAGTTTGCTTAAGTATCTCAACAGTAATGGTGTTAATAACAGAATGAAGAATGGATTAAAGAATTGATAAGTCTGTGGCTTCAGCCAATCGAGAACGATTGTTGATCTTTCAGCAAACAGTGTTAATGCAAAACCATTCTGATAGAATCCAATCCAGAAGAAAATTACGATAACAAACAAAATTATCAGCGTGATAATACGCTGGGAAAATTCTCCTTTTGGCATATCATCAACAGAAATTTTGTTCGACTGATTACTTATGGTTTTATAATCAGTAAATACAATATCTTTTTTCCCAAGTGAAAATATTATCAAAGCCAGAATCATTCCGCCGGCAGCCGCCCAGAAGGCTGCTGTATAACTAACTACTGTAGCAAGTAAAGGAGCTATTGTTGCGCCGACATTGACTCCCATGTAATAAATATTAAAACCAGCGTCTTTCAATTCGGGTTTTTTCTCGTATAAATTTCCTACAAGTGTAGCGATATTGACCTTAAAAATTCCCGTTCCGAAAGCAACGCAGGCAAGTCCAGCATAAAAGAACACCAAGTTTTCAAGAGACGACAAGGCAAGAGCGACAAATCCGAGCATCATAAATAAAGCTCCTGCAATAACGGTTGGCAATTGCCCGAACAATCTGTCAGCCATCCATCCGCCGAGAAGCGGGATGAAATAAACGAATCCTAAAAATATTCCATACACATCACCTTTGTAAGAATCATCGAATCCGAGAATTTTATCCATGTATAAAACAAGGATTGCCATTAAAGTATAAAAGCCGAACCTTTCCCACATCTCTGTGAAGAAAAGCCACATAATTCCTTTGGGATGTTTTTTAAACATTCTGTCTCCTGGAGTTTTTCAAATTAAAGAACACACATAAAATAGGGTTTTTAACTTATGTATGAAAAGCAAATATTCGGTAAGATTAATTGAATTCATCTAAGCATGAAACCATATTTCAAATCATCATCAGGGTCAATGAAAAAATCGCTGCGCCCCGTGATAAATGCATCTCCACTTATTTCGGGAATCACCGCCGGATACTTGCCGAATTTTGTTTCTTCAATCACCCGCCCTGTGAATTTAGTACCAAGTATACTTTCAATCGTGAGGGATTCTCCTTTTTTTAATTTCCCTTGTAAATAATTCAATGCTAATCGCGCGCTTAGTCCGGTTCCTGTCGGACTTCTGTCAAGTTCTCCCTCAGCAAAGATACAGACATTCCTGCTATCGGCATCATTCGCGTGTGGTTTGCCGAAAAAAATTGTTCCGTAAAGAAAGCTCAATTCTTTCTCGAACGGGTGAAGTATTTCAAAGTTTTCCATCACAGCTTTTTTGATAGCCATCCCCTTTTCGATTAGCCCGCGGAAATTTTCCGGTGACATTTCTATTCCCAGATTATCAGCATTAACAAAAGCATAAAACGCGCCGCCGAAGGCAACATCAAATGTAACCTCGCCTACTCCTTTAACTTTTACTGTTTTATTTTCCAATAGAATAAAAGATGGAACATTCTGGAATGAAATCTCCAAAACTCGTCCATTTTGCACTTTTGCATAAGATTTGATTAGTCCTGCAGGCGTATCTATTCTGATTTCAGTTTCAGGTTCTTTTCTTGAAATCATTCCGGTTTCCAGAGCAACTTTAGTTAGAGCAATTATTGCATGCCCGCACATCGTGCTATAACCTTCGTTATGGAGGAATAAAGCTCCGAAATCTGCATTTTCCGAAACTGGCGGAGTAATAACAGCGCCATATTGGTCGGCATGTCCGCGAGGTTCCCACATCAGGGCTGTTCTTAAATGATCAAAATTCTCTTTGAGATATTTACGTCTGGCAATTATGGTATCACCTTCCAGTTTCGGAAATCCGTTGATAATTATTCTGAGAGGTTCGCCACAAGTGTGACAATCGAAAGTTTTTATCCTAATCCAATCAGCCGGCGGTTGCCAGTCATTAAGTTTTGATAACATCTCAAAATTATCTGTCATCATCTATCTCGCGTGCATTTAACTTTTTATGGATTCTATATCCTGTATGGATTTGGGTTTTTGTTTACCGAGTCTTCTGCATCCATTTTGGGTAATCAGAAAGTCCTCTTCATTTCTGATTCCGTCGAAATCTCGATATGCTTCCAATTTATTGTAATCGATGAAAT
>CAZEXO010000352.1:0-3524 GCA_964516545.1 uncultured Melioribacteraceae bacterium | reverse complement strand
GGTTGCGCAGGGCGCCAGCAATATCGAATCGGTTCGGAAACTTAAACAATTCGATCAGGTTGCTCAGGAAGTTTATGATAATAACTTCGTTGTACCTAGCGCTCCTCCTGCTCCATTACTTACTTATTCGGTTTTTGATCAGGAAATACTCTTAAAATGGGATTCAAACCCTGCTTTTGTTGCAGCTACTGAAAATCATAGCGTTCAGGGATATGAATTCCAGGGATATAATGTTTATCAGCTTCCAACGGCATCTGCCGGTATTGACGAAGCGGTAAAAATCGCAACATTTGATTTAGCTGACTATGTTACCGTTATTGTTGATACTGACTCAGACCCGACAACAGGCGTTGATATTACCAAAGTTGTTCAAAACGGTACTGATTCAGGTGTTCAAAGATATTTCAGAGTTACAAAAGATTATATAACTAATTCTGATTTATTCAACGGAAGCAGATATTACTTTGCTGTTACCTCATACGCTTATAAAGAAGGTGTTGCTATTCCAAAAACATTGGAAAATGTTCCTGCTGCAATAACTATTATTCCGCAAATGGTAGCTCCCGGCATTACGCTTGGTGCTGAAGCAGATGCAAGTATTGAAGTAGAACATGCCGGACCTTCTGACGGCAGTGTTGAAGTATCAGTACTTGATCCGAGCGCGTTAACCGGATCATCATACGAAGTAACCTTCGCTGAAGTTGTTGAGACAGATGATGAAGGTCATGTAGTGTCAACAGAGACTGTTTGGGGTGTGAAAAACACAACAACAAACCAAACTTTGCTTTCAAATCAAACTAACCAATCCGGTGACGGAGATTATCTCTCAGTTGAAGGATTGATGATAAAAGTACTTGGACCTCCTCCTGGTGTTAATGCAATTTATGAAACTGATGCAGATGATGTTGTTACTGATGCAGCAGTCGGCATCGTGGCTCCAAGTTTAGGACCTACCGGATATATAGTTGATAACTTATATGGTGATGCAAATGCCCCCTTGGGCAGTTACTCAAGTGATTTCGACCGTTTCGATTTTTGGGGAATGGATGATGTTATTATCGATTTCTCAAAAACATCGCTTTCATGGGATTATATGACAGAAGAACTTCACATTGATGTAGCAACCGGGCTTCCGAATGTATTACCTTTTGCAGTTTATCGTGTGAAATTCTCTACAGGCGAACATCAGAGATTATTCGCCGGTTTCTACGATTCAAATGAGGACGGAAAATGGAGTCTGAATGTTGACGAAGATGGTGTTGCAGACTGGGAGGATCCTAACTGGGGTGTCCCGGCTTATGAACCTATTTTTGCTTGGGTAGGTTATGAGAATGATTTTGTAACCGAAAGAGCTTATGATCCTGCAAATGATGCAGCTTATATAGCAGCAAGCTGGTTAGGCGATCCCGCTGTTGCTAATACGACATGGGGTTCGTCAGATGTACCATTTAACTACCCGTTTGTCACATCTACATTATTCTCGATGTATCGGTATCCTGATGCTACTCCACCATGGGATCGTAAAGTATGGTTTATAACGAATAAACCGAATACAACTCAAGACGTATTCACATTCACAGCTCCGGCAAACACTTATAGTGACGCTTTAGCCAGAGAAGATGTAGCAGAACAGGTTAATGTATTCCCGAATCCATATTACGGTGCAAACTCTCAAGAGTTGAATAAATATCAAAGATTTGTAACTTTCTCCCATTTACCGGCAAAAGCTACAATCAGAATATTCAACCTTGCTGGTCAATTGGTTAAGACGATTGAAAAAACATCAACTGATCAATTCCAGCGTTGGGATTTATTAAATCAGCAAAATCTACCCGTAGCTAGTGGTATTTATATCGCTTACATTGATATGCCTGACATAGGAACTACTAAAGTTCTAAAGTTGGCAATTATTCAGGAACAGCAGATCCTGGATAGATTTTAGTGGGTAAATCAATAATTAAGGAGAATAATTACTATGAAACATAAAAAAATAGGTGCTTTGCTATTAGCAGTACTGCTAATTACATCGGGTAGTCTCTTTGCTGGTGGCGGAAACAGAAACGGTACAGCCGGTGCCACACAGCTCTTGATACCTGTTGGCGCTCGCGGTATTGCAATGAGCGGTGCTACCCTCACAAATTCAAGTGGTATTGAAGCGTTATTCTGGAATCCGGCTAACGTTGCCCGTACCGAAAATTCATTAGATGTTGTTTTTTCACACATGGATCATATCGCTGACATAGGCGTTGAATACGGCGCTATTGCCGCTAAAGTTGGTTCTTTCGGCACTGTAGCTCTTAGTGTTAAAACTCTTGATATCGGCGATATCGCTACAACTACAGTTGATAAACCGGATGGAACAGGGGCTTTTTATAATCCTCAGTTTACTACAATCGGTTTGACTTATTCCAATACTTTAAGTGACAGAATTGCTGTTGGTCTTACCATGAATTACATTTCTGAAAAAATAGACCTGGTAAGCGCTTCCGGCGTGGCTTTCAATATTGGTATATCCTATGCTAATTTGGCTAATATTGACGGTTTCAATTTAGCTATTGTTATCAAAAACTTGGGTCCTCAAATGACCTATGACGGCGCAGGATTAAACGTTATTGCTGATGTTCCTAATTTCAACAGACCAAATCAGTATTATCGGATTGATGCTGCTTCGTTCGAATTACCGTCAACTTTAGAAATAGGTCTCGGATATAACTACGATATTAATGAATATAACAGCATACAGTTAGTTGGCGCTTTTGAAAACGCTAACTTCTATGCTGATGAATATCGCCTGGGCGCTGAATACGCTTATAACGATATGGTATTCATTAGAGGTGGTTATTCCCTGATGCCTCAAATAAATGATGACGAAAGAATATACGGACTTACGGCAGGTTTCGGTATTAAATATGGTATTGGCGGCGCTGATCTTAAAATAGATTACGCTTACAGAGAAGCTCAATATTTCGATGCTTCACATATTTTCGCTGTAGGTATTGGTTTATAATTTATCCTTTCTTTTCAAAAGCCTAAGTTCTCCTAGAGAGCTTAGGCTTTTTTTTTGCATAAAGGAGTTAAAATTTTTCTCTATTATTTTATTCACAGGTTTAGTATAATTGATCCACTATTAGAGAACACTATCACATATTTTATCATAAGATTTTAAGGGGGAATTGATGCTCTTAAAAAAATATTACCTTTTTTCAATTTTAGCGCTGGTTATGTGCGCCTATGGTCAGAATCAACTGAGATTCGACTTTGACTACGCTAAATTTAACTATGACTCAACTTCAGTTTACCTTGAGGTATATTACTCGTTTAATAAGTCTACGCTTGCTCAAAAAGACGAAGCAGGAGTTAAAAAAGTCGAGGCTATTCTTCATATCACGTTACAAGATACTATAACGAAAGAATTTGTTATCAACCGGGACTGGCGCTTAAGCGGTACCATAAGTCCGGAAAATAACGAATCTCAGGATCAGGTTGGAGTGCTTGGTTTTATTGTTCCTGGAGGAATTTACAAA
>CAZEXO010000351.1:0-3549 GCA_964516545.1 uncultured Melioribacteraceae bacterium | reverse complement strand
CCCGGATAATCGATCTCTTCTGTCTCCCCGTCTTCATAAGTAACGATAATATCTCCGTCTTCATCTACTGTTATTGATGTGATCGGGTCTTCGGTAACGATGATCTCCAGCGCCTCAAACAAAGGCTGCAGGTATTCGTTTTCCTGTCCTGATGAAGTGCCGTCGCCCCAGGGCTGGTCCTGCAATGCCGACATAAACTCTGCATTTCTTGCCGAATCTTTCACGGCCACCAGCTTGCCGGCATACATCACCTTGTCGGTGTTGATGCTGATGCCTTCAAAAGTATGCAATACCTGGGCATAGCCATAATATGGTACTGTAACCAGGCACCTTCCCGAGAAGGTTCCGTTCTCTCCTGTCGCTTCCAGCACCGTACAGCGGAAGCCTCCTGCTGTAAAAGATGTCATTGGCCACAAGGCTGGCAGGGGATCGTGGTTCGTTACCGGGGGTTGTGCATTCTGGGTGCCGCAGGCAAACTGCTGCGGTGCTTCTTCGGGGGTTGTTAGGGTTACAAGATCACTATAGGCACTGTTGAAAGTACCGCACTGTGCCATCACCTTCACCTCATAGGTTTTGTTATACTGCAGGTCGTAGATGCGGATGTTGTCGAGCAGACTGCTTTCCTCATACCAGTTGCCGCTTCCTCTTACCCTGTATTGTACCACATAGTCGGTGTGTCCCTGCGCGCCGCTCCAGTCAAGTTCCATCCCGGGACCGTTAACTCCCGTTCCTGTGAGGCCGGCAGGCACCTTACATTCATCACCATACTGGAACATGAACGCTTCGCTGAAACCATTGTTCCTGAACAGATCGCGGTTTTCAGGTTCTCTCACCTGTACCCGCCACACATATTTTCTACCGGGTATCAATACCGGGTCGGCAATGCCATATTGATATCTCGGCTGGCCGGTTTCCGCTTCCAGGATCGGCGCCTGGGTGCTGGCGATAACATTCGGATCAAGGGTTTCGGTCCACACTTCATAGAGCCTGAAGACATATTCCGCTGTAAAAGCAGAGTTTGGAGATCCCTGGTGGCGCGGCATCCACTGGAAGATGATATTTTGCGGTTCGAAGATCTGCACTTTTAGCTGGTTCTGGGGCATATTCAGGAGGGGAGGGTCGTTGAGGAACATTCCTGCCATGGCAAAGCCGTAGTTGGATACTACCCGCTCATCGCCTGCGGCAGCACGGTTGTAGTCGAGCGCTTCGAAGCCAATACGGTAATACCCTTCAGGCAGCCTGCCTGCGGCCATGTACTGGTTTTTGCTGTATCCGCGGAAATTCAGGTTGTTAATATTGAAAAGGTCTGTAATATCGTAGGAAGTCAATATTTCGGGCATGCTGCCGTTCAGGAAGACAGGTGGCGGCATGTATGAAGGGTTTGTCTCGATAACAATACGGCCATCGAAGGACTCTATTTTAAGCTTCAGCTTTACCCTGTAGTTGGTAAGGCTTGCATCCAGGGGGTTTACGGTAACCTGCACACGGTCGTATCCGGATTCAACATAATCCGACAGCTTCAGCGAAAACGGCGGTGTGACCATGGTGTTCACCTGGATGGGGAAACGCTGGCCGGTCACAACCTGAAAGCTTGTGGACAACATGGTTGTTAGTAATAAGACTTGTTGCAGAAGGTGAGACCTTTTCATGTTTATTGAAATTGTAAAGGATGAGAAACTACGTTACTCTTTTTTCTTGTTGCACAGAGTGGCACAAAGAAGGCACAGAGATTCACGGAGAAATTTCTCAGTGTTCCTCTGTGTTCCCTCTGGGGACCTCTGTGTAATGTTTTAAAAAACAACTCTTTTCCTATTCTTTTAATCATATCATTAAAAACTAAACCCCTCCGCTGCCGCACGAGTCCTCTCGTTTGGCTTTGCGGCAGCAAATAATTACTACCAAGGGTAGGATTATGAAACTTGTAGTTTCTGCTCATGGAAAATTTTATTCTGCTATTAACTAAATTTCTGAATAAAGATAATGGCTTTATTTTATAAGCCACACGATGAAATTGTGCGGCAGAGGGGGGAGCTCATGGATCAAATATAGTAGCTTTCTAGGGTTTGTTACCACGTGTGAGGACACGCGCGGTAGCGGGGTAGCGGGGGTTTTATGTACTGACCTATTAATATTTAATTTGTATTCATAATTATGAAATTTTCGATCTTCAATTTAAGATCTGCATCTTTGGTTGTTTCTTTTATGTATTTTAGCCTATTCAGAATTTTTTCTAGCATGATTCCATTCTCATAAAGTTCGAAGAGATATAACACTAATTGACCATCATCGTTGCATGAAATTAAGTTATTTATTACTTCATACGCATTGGTAATGTTTCCATGTCTTATATAGTAATTACCAATCTCCCTAAATTTGACACAAATATCTGACAAGTCATAGATGGATCTCATGTTCGACATTATAACTAAATAATTATATGATAATTCGGAATCTAAGCTTTTCTCAAATTGATCAAAAATGAATTTAGCATTTTTTATATTATCATACTTACTAACAATATTTAAAATCCTCAAGTAAATAGTATTATCTGTATTTTCATCAATTCTAATAATTAAACTATCACTTATTCCAGGATCTTTAATTGAGGAAATATAATTAAGCAAATTAAGTTTTATATCCTTATTGCTTGTTGTATCATAAACATAAAGATAATCTACAAAATGTTTTTCTGCTATAGCCGCTAAATAAGTCTTTTCTGCTTGGTTTGTACAAGGTTCATTAAGCAGAATTCTAAAAACATCATTACTATCTTCAATTTCATTGCAAATAATATAAAATTCAATTAAATTATTGAGAGGTGTAAGAATATATTTTTTTTCATAATCAGCATTATATTGAACTGAGTCATTAATCTTAAATGTGTATTTCAGGTTCATTGAGTCAATGAAATTATCTCTTCTGAGAGTAATTTCATGGACAAAATCGGAATATTCACAATTTTTAATTTTGTTAAAAAGAGTTCTGCATTTGCGATCATCTGGTTTATTATTTAACCAATTATCATATTTAATAATGTCACTTGCATCATTCAAATTCTTTATTGAATCAATTTGTATCTGGGGAAATAAGGCATTATCCAGTTCCTTCAGAATCAATAGATTTTCTTGGGCCAAAATATTACAACATACGTATAGAATGACCAATATTGATTTAATCTTTTTCATTTGACGTCTTCCTTTTAATTTGAAGTTGCTTCGTGTTCTTCATAAATATATTGCATATTGAAGTTCTTTCCTTGATCCTGACTTCCTGGATTAAGGTCAACATTGCAAGACCAATCATAAGCGTTAAATATATTAGAGATTAAATTTCTTTGAACATTATTGCATCTATTTTCTTCATAATTAAATCCTGCAGAATTGGCCACATCATACCCATCATCAAAAGGTACAGTAAATCCATATGTTCGATGGTTATTCTCCCAACTATCAGAGTATCTGTCTCCATCTGTGTCATCTGTCTCTGCATTAAACGTTAAATTTGGGTAGTTTTCAATAATAATTTTAACATGTTCCAATTCATGCATAA
>CAZEXO010000350.1:0-3567 GCA_964516545.1 uncultured Melioribacteraceae bacterium | reverse complement strand
CAAACATAAGTTACCAACTACATAAAAGTTGTAATGTAACATTGAAAATTTATGATGTACTCGGAAGAGAAATAAAAACTCTAGTTGATTCATTCCAAAATACCGGCGAACATTCGGTTGTATGGGATGGAACAAGCAATTCAAATTCTTCTGTTTGTTCTGGGATGTATATCTATTGCTTAAAAACGGGCACAACAAAACTTCTGAAGAAAATGATATTGGTTCAATAAATTATAAAATAATCTTAAGGGAATACGTTATGGTAAGATTATTGTTTGTCATGTTGTTAATATTTTCGTATCAGTTATGTAAATCACAAACAAATTCTGTTGATTATTTGGGACAAACCCCTCCGGGCGATACGGCAATTGTTTTTGCTCCCGGGATTGTGACAGGATATGTTCATGGCAAAGTAGCCATATCTCCAAATGGTGATGAGATTTTTTGGGTTGTAAATCAATCTACCGAAAGAATACTTACTTCCAAATTAGTGGACGGGACATGGACTACACCAGCTGCTGCTGATTTTGTTCGGGATTATTTATTAGTATTTAACGGTGATCCGGTATTTTCACATGATGGCAACAAATTGTTTTTTTATTCAAATCGTGCCGGTGGAATTGGAAGTTTCGATGTATGGTATGTTGAAAAAACTGAAAACGGTTGGAGTGATGCTGTTAATATAGGGGAACCATACAACACACCTGATTACGATCCTACTCCAATTTTTTCCGGTAATGAAAACGCGTATCGTTTTGACTATAACAACAATAATCTCTGTTACACATATTCCAATAATGATTTTACGAATCCTGAATCCGTAGAAGTTCATCCTGATTACAGTCCCTGGTGGTCAATATATATTTCACCGGAAGAAGACTATCTGATTTTTGCAGGCGGTTCTGATAACGCCGACTTATTTATTCGTTTTAAGAATGAAGATAATCAGTGGAGCGAATCCATAAATATGGGTGAAAAAATTAATACAACAGAATACTGGGAACGATTCCCTGTTGTATCACCCGATGGGAAATATCTATTCTTTATAAGAGGAAACACTTCGATAGGTAATCTATACTGGGTATCAACGGAAATAATCGATTCCATCAAATCTACTATCACTATTCTTGAAGAAGATAAAACAGGATTGAATATTGAATTCAGGTTAAATCAAAATTATCCCAATCCTTTTAATCCATCTACCAGGATAAGCTATTTCCTAAAAGAGCCGGCTGTGGTAAAATTATTAGTCTATAACACTCTTGGTCAGAAGATTAAAACACTTGTTAATTCATTTCAAAGTGCAAATGATTATACAGTAGTTTGGGATTCAATGGATAATAATAATATACCCGTCAGCTCGGGCATCTACTTTTATTCACTTTCCGTGGATGACAAAACTCTTTATAAAAAAATGGTATTACTGAGATAATAATTACTAACGCGGAGATTAACAAATGAAGGGACTCTACTTTTATTTAGTGATTTATTGTTTTGGATTTATTTCTGTTGTAACGGGACAAGAAATTAGTTGGGCAGAAAAGAAACCTCTTCCCATCTCAGTTCGTAATGGTTCTGCTGCCGCATGTAATGGTAAAATATATTTTATGGGCGGTTATTGCAATGAAACGCCAGAAAGATTTGAAATAAATAATTTTGAGTATACTCCGGAAACTGATTCATGGAATAAAAAAGCGCCTCTTCCAACTGGAAGATCCAACTTTACACTTGTAACAGCAGAAAACAAAGTATATGCAATTGGAGGCGATCCATTTTCCGATAAGAACGAAATATATGATCCGCAAACAGATTCCTGGACTACCTTAGCTCCAATGCCAACACCACGACAGCATTTGTATGGCACAGTACTGGATGGTAAGATTTATATGATTGGCGGACTTCAGCCAAAGGAAGGGTCAGCTTCGCCCAGAGATTGGAGTTATGAAAACATATCGGTTAAAAATGAGGTTTATGATATAGCCTCGGATACCTGGCAGGAACTGGCGCCCATGCCGACTCCCAGACACGATACACGAGCTATCGCTTTTGATGGTAATATTTATGTGATAGGAGGAATGGGCGAAAAAAATAATATGTGGAAGGCCTTGTCTGTTGTTGAAATGTACGATCCGCAAACAAACAGTTGGAAAAGGAAAACAAATCTTCCTGAACCCAGAGATGGTTTTGGAATTTCCGCAATTATGAATAAAATTTATGTTGTTGGCGGGTTTAATGATGATGGAGTTGTAAAAACTGTCCTTGTCTATGATCCTAACCTTGATGTGTGGAATACTACAACGGATTTTCCGAATAATAATAATGGTTCCGCTGGTGTGGCAACTATTGACAACCAGTTATATGTCGTTGGGGGATGCGACAAGGCTTATAATTCATATAACAATACATTTATCGGTAAAGTAAATAATTGGGTATCAATTGACTATTTGGGACAAACTCCTCCTGGCGATGAGCCGGTAATTTTTGCCCGCGGAATCATCTCGGATAATTACCAACAGCACGGCGTTCCGGCGTTTTCACCGGACGGCAATGAAGTATTCTGGCAAACAAATAAATTAGATAGCTCAAATAACTGGCTTATTTCTGTCATGACTATGAGGCTTGTGGGAAACAAATGGACTACACCCGATATCTCACCTCACAGCAGCGGGCCGGTTTTTTCCCCTGACGGTAATCGGCTCTATGTCGGAAGCAAAGGAGAAGGGGCCGATCCTTACTTTGTGAAGAAGCAAAGCGATGGTTGGAGTGCGCCCGAAAGCCTCGGCCTTGTTACACGTTTTCCCGAATTGAAGTTCGCCTACAACCTTTCAATTACAAAAAACGGCACACTTTATTTTCTTGGCTACGCCCCGGCAGATTCAGGATTGTGGAACAATTACGCTATCTATCGAACGGAACTCATCAATGGAGAGTACGCAAAACCGGAATTGCTGCCACCAAGCATCAACGCTTCGGGAGGTATTCTCAACTGGACTCCGTTTATCGCTCCCGACGAGAGCTACCTGCTCTTCTGCTCGAGACGTGTGACTCCCAAAGATGATTATGGTGATCTATATGTTTGCTTCCGAAAGCCCGATGGAAGCTGGACTGACCGTATAAGTTTGGGCGAGCCGATTAATTCCAACGGGCAGGAGAGGTTTCCTTCAGTTTCACCGGACGGTAAGTATTTGTTCTTTACGCGCTGGACTCCTGATTATGATGAAGATGTTTTTTGGGTGAGCGCGCAAATCATCGGGACACTGAAAGCAAAGTCCATTCAGAAACAGCTTCTAGAAAAATGACATAAAGAGGAAGGAATATGAAAAAGATATTTTTTTTAGTCTTGTTAGGATTGAACAGTTTTATTTATGCACAAGAATTCCCTCTTTTAAGTGGAGATTATTTAGGACAAACACCGCCGGGTGATATTCCTCAATTATTTGCACCCGGAATAATCTCAATAGACGGGCTAATAGAACACAGTGCCCCGGCATTTTCGCCAAAGGGCGACGAAGTATTTTGGTGGGTGGTCAGGAGTCCGAAAACGAGTAACGAAAAATGGACTTCGTG
>CAZEXO010000349.1:0-3576 GCA_964516545.1 uncultured Melioribacteraceae bacterium | reverse complement strand
CTTTTCCGGGTTGGTGATTTTTTTGAAACCTTCGAAGAAGACGCAAAAACGTCTTCCAGAGTGCTTGGAATTACTCTCACAAAAAGATCAAACGGCGCCGCGGGTGACGTTCCGCTGGCAGGATTTCCTCATCATGCCATTGATACATATTTACCTAAACTTGTCAGAGCCGGTTTCAGAGTTGCCATTTGTGAACAGACTGAGAATCCCAAATTTGCAAAAGGTATTGTTAAACGCGAGGTTACTGAAGTTGTTACCCCGGGAGTTGCCTTTTCCGATAAGTTGCTCGATCACAAAAAAAATAACTATCTCTCTTCTATCTTTCTGAATAACGGCAGCGCGGGAATTGCTTTTTGTGATATTTCCACCGGTGAATTCCAGACTTATGAATTACCTGATTCGGAAATTCATCATCAGTTCGGATTAATAAATCCCGCGGAAATATTAATTTCAAAAAAACAAAAAGAGATACTCGAACCAATAGTATCAAGGTATTTCAGTTACGCGCGAATAACAAAAATCGACGAATGGATGTTCAATGAAGAATATACCCGTGATTTATTGCTCAACCATTTCGGAACAAAAACTCTCAAGGGATACGGAATTGAAGAGCTGCCGAATTCTATAATTGCCTCGGGAGTGTTGTTAAATTATTTACGCGAAACCCAGAAAGCAAATCTGTCACATATTAACAGGTTATCGGTATTCAATCAATCTGATTTCATGCTTCTCGATTTCTCAACAAAACGAAATCTTGAAATCCTCTTCACCATGAATGAAAGTGAGCGAGGCGGATCCCTGATTTCCATTTTGGATTTTACACAGACACCGATGGGAGGAAGACTTCTTAAACGCTGGATTACAGCTCCGTTAAGAAAACTCAATCCTATTCAGCAAAGACTTTCAGCAGTCGAAGAATTATTTTCCAATAAAACTTTAAGAAAAAATCTCACGAATGAATTGAAGGAAATCGGTGATCTTGAAAGACTGATTTCAAAGGTTTGTACGGGGCGGGTTACTCCGCGTGAACTTGTTTACATTAAAACATCCCTGAAAAAAATTCCGCTTCTCAAACAATTACTGGATCAGTCGACAACAGAAATTTTATCTTCAATCAACAACAGAATAAAAGATCTCATCGATGTGGTTGAAAAAATCGAACTTGCGATTTCCGATAATCCGCCTCTTGCGATCAGCGACGGCAATGTTATTCGTTCAGGATACAACGCTGAGCTGGATGAATTACGTAATCTTTCCATCAATGCTAAAACCTGGATCGCTACACTTCAGAAAACTGAGCGCGAACGAACCGGAATATCATCACTTAAAGTCAGCTACAATAAAGTATTCGGTTATTACATTGAAATAAGTAATACTCACAAAAATAAAATCCCTGATAATTACGTTCGGAAACAAACTTTAGTAAACAGTGAAAGATACATTACTCCTGAGTTAAAGGACTACGAAGATAAAATTCTTAACGCCGAGGAAAATATTGCGAACATTGAATTCAGACTTTTTGATGAAGTAAGGACATTCGTTTCTAGAGAAGCCGATGCAATCCAGGAAAATGCACGACTAATTGCCATGATTGACTGTTTTAATTCGCTCGCCGAGGTAGCCGAAACAAATAATTATGTCAAACCGGAAATTGATGAATCAACAATACTCGAAATTATTGAAGGTCGTCATCCAACGGTGGAATTAACACTTCCTCCCGGGGAAAAATTTACGCCGAATAATTGTCTGCTCAAAAATGAAGACGCGCAGATAATTGTATTAACAGGACCAAACATGGCGGGCAAATCGGTTTATCTTCGTCAAATCGGTCTCATTGTTTTGATGGCTCAGATAGGTTCTTTTGTCCCCGCAAAAAAAGCCAGGATCGGTTTGGTTGACAAGATTTACACAAGAGTCGGGGCCAGCGATAATATTTCCGCAGGCGAAAGTACATTTCTGGTTGAGATGCAGGAAGCTGCAAACATTTTAAATAACGCAACTAAACGGAGTCTGATTTTACTGGATGAAATCGGGCGTGGTACGAGCACATTCGATGGACTTTCGATTGCCTGGGCGATTACAGAATATCTTCACGAAAACCCCGACGTATCGGCCAAAACACTCTTTGCAACACATTATCATGAACTGAATGAAATGGCGACTATTTTCCCGAGAATTAAAAATTTCAAGGTGGATGTTCGTGAATATGATGATAAAGTAATTTTTCTTCACAAGGTCACGCCCGGAGGCGCTGATTATAGTTACGGAATTCAGGTAGGACAGATGGCAGGCTTACCTTTATCTGTAACAAACCGTGCAAAAGAAATTTTGCAGAATCTTGAAAGCAAGGAATTAACGCCTTACGAATTTAAAAAAGCCAAGCTGGCAAAATTTAAACAAGACGAAATGCAGATAAGCATGTTCGAGTTAAAAGATGATGCAATAAGAAAAGAAATTTCCGATATTTCGATTGATAGTTTAACTCCCCTTGATGCACTAAATAAATTAAATGAACTGAAAAGGAAAGTTGATGAAAAGGAATCTTAGCATAGCTCTTATCATACTCGCATCAGTTTTGATTTTAGTTATGTCGCTCTATGATAAACATACGCCTGAAGAACTTGAATATATACAAAGGATTGAAAAATCCAGGACGGAAAAAGATATCGAGTTTAAAACTTCTCCGGAGTCTCCTTTTAACGCTAAGGAAAAAATTGAGTTTCATCCTCTGAATTATTTTGAAGTTGATGTTGATTTCCTTTTCAGAAGTAAACTAATCTCTCACGAACAAAAAGATACAATTACATATTACGGAACTAAGGGTGAGGAACGAAAAGCTGTAAGATACGGTTATGTGATTTTTAATTATGAAGGAAAAGAATATAAGATAAACGTCTATGAAGGCAGATCAAAAACCGGTGAGACTTATCATATGATTTGGTTTACGGATAGAACAACTAACAATGAGACCTATGGAGTCGGGCGTTATCTTGAATTCGAACTTTCGGATGATCCGGAATTTATTTACGAAATCGACTTTAATAAAGCATACAATCCATATTGTGCATACAATAAAAATTATTCCTGCGCGATTCCTACAAAGGAAGATTTCATTGACCTCGAAATCAGAGCGGGTGAAAAAAAATTTCATGATTAATCTTGGAGTAAAAAGTGGTAGTATTACTTGAAAACGGCGCAACTGAAGAACAAATTCAGAATGTTATTAGACATTTAGAAGATTACGGATTCCAAATACATCGTTCCACAGGAGTTCAGAGAACAATAATCGGCGCAATTGGTGTTAAACCGAATTTCGATACCAGAATAATAAAAATTCTTGACGGTGTTGCCGATGTATATCGTATAACAGCTCCTTACAAACTGGCGAGCAGAAGTTTTAAAGAAGAAAAATCAGTCTTTAATATTAACGGAGTAAAAATTGGTTCTGATGAAGTGGTAATGATGATCGGTCCATGCTCGATTGAAAGTGAGGAGCAGATATTTACACTTGCAGAAATAGTGGCAAGCTCGGGTGCAAAAATTTTGCGCGGCGGCGCTTTCAAACCCCGCACTTCT
>CAZEXO010000348.1:0-3600 GCA_964516545.1 uncultured Melioribacteraceae bacterium | reverse complement strand
AAACTGAGGCTTATGCCGATAAACCACCCATTTTTATTTATGACAGACTTGGTGAGCCGAATAAAGACATTCTTGAAGAGAATCTGGCTTATGTTGAAAAAGGGGAGATGGCAATTACATTCACAAGCGGAATGGCAGCCATTTCAGCCATACTGGGTGTTTTAACAAAAAGTGGTGATGAAATTGTTACCCATGCAACATTGTATGGTTGTACAATTTCGCTTTTCAACAACTGGTACCCAAGGTACAATATCAAAGTGAATCCTGTTGACCTGACGGACTTATCGATTCTTGAAAAAATAGTTAATGCAAAAACGCGTGTGATTTATCTCGAAACTCCCGCTAACCCCAATCTTGACATCATTGATCTTGGGCAATTAAAAAAAATACTAAGCGGGTTTAATAAAAACCGTTCAGACGAAGAAAAAATTAAAATTGTTGTTGATAATACTTTCGCTACTCCTTTCTGCCAGCGGCCCTTAGAACTCGGAGCTGATATAGTTGTTCATTCTTTAACAAAAGGAATTGCCGGTTTTGGAACGGATATGGGCGGAGTTGTAATTGGTCCGAAAAAATATCGCGATGCTCTTTTACTTTACAGAAAAGATTTCGGTGCCGTGCTTAATCCCAGAAGTGCATGGTCAATTCTTACGTTCGGATTACCTTCTTTACCGCTTCGTCAGCGTCAGCAAATTGCTTCCGCAAAAGCTATCGCCGAATTTCTGAATAATCATCCGAAAGTGAAATTCGTAAATTATCCCGGATTGAAAAATTACAAATATTACGAACTCGCCAAAAAACAGATGGTTGATTTTGACGGTGAATTCGCTCCCGGAAGTATGATTTATTTTGTCCTGAAAGGAAATTCAGCAGCCGATTCAAAAGCAAATGGTTCTAAACTAATGGATTATATCGCGAATAAAGTTTATACTCTGACACTTGCCGTTAGCCTTGGTCATACAAGAACTTTAATTGAACATCCCGCATCAATGACACACTCGGTTGTTCCGGCTGATAAACTTCAGGAACGGGGAATTGACCCGGGAGGAATCAGAATTGCGTGTGGGTTGGAGAAAACAAAAGACTTAATTATGGATATTGAAGAAGCTTTGAATAATATATAAAGATGAAGAAAATATTTTTCATAGCGATTATTTTATTTTTGAAAATTTCCGGGCTTGCTCAGTCAGTCTCACCTGATGATTTGAACATGCAAGTCCGGGGAATTTTCTTTTATGAAAATTTATCCTATTTGATAACTGAAAAAGGTTTTATTCAGCTGCCGGATGAGGAAATCAATAGTCAATTTCAGGAATACTATAGGAAGGTTTATAATGATTCAACCATTGTAAATCCGAATACAATACTCTCATCCGGAGATGATTCACAGATATTACTTTACATCCTTCCATTTGTAAATGTCAGCGAATTGGGAGATGATTTAATCGCTTTACCGGAAGAATTTCAGCTTAATAATTTTTTACAACAGGACACCTCCGGTAAGTTAGAATACCGTAAAGGAGTTTCCTCAATGGTTGAGAAGATAATCCGGGGGCGGAAGGAAAAATAATATCTTTGTATTTCAATTCTATTATTCATCTTTATAAAAAAAATCATGAAAATAATTCCTTGTAGTATTTTTAATAAATTCCCGCAAATTAAATTTGGGTTCAGTACAAAAACAGGTTTAAGCAGAACCAGTCCGTTTTTCTTTAATATGTCATTTACGGTTGGTGACAACAAAGAGAGAGTTATTGAAAACAGAAATTCGTTTTATTCAGTTTTCGGATTAAAATCCGGGGATGTTGCATTTCAAAAACAAACTCATAGTGATAGAATTACTTTCGTAAAAACGGGTGGATTTGTCGGCGAAAGCGATGCATTGATAACAACTGAAAAAAATGTCGGACTCGCAATTTCATCTGCTGACTGCGCTGCAATATTTCTTTATGATCCAATCAAAAAGGTGATTGCAGCAGTACATTCCGGATGGCGGGGAACGCAGAAAAAAATACTTGAAAAAACTGTTGAAAAATTAGTGAGTGAATTTTGCTGTAAACCTGAGAATATTTACGCGTATCTTGCTCCATCTATTTCGCTAAAAAATTATGAAGTCGGAGAAGAAGTAGCGGCATTATTTTTTGACAAGTATGTATTAAATCAAAATGGAAAAATTCTGCTTGATATCGCGGGGAATAATTATGATATGTTGGTTCTGAACGGAATACCAAAAGAGAATATTGAAAAATCAAATTTGTGCAGCTATGAAAATGAATTTTTGCATTCATACCGGCGTGATGGCAAGGAATCAGGACGGGCGTTCGGATTAATAGTGATGAAGGAAAATAATTGAAAAAAGAAAGTTGGCAAATCGGTGGCGGATATTTACTAATTTGTCTTATCTGGGGTTCTACCTGGCTGGCCATTCGTGCAGGACTTGAATCGTTAACTCCATTCATTTCTTCAGGGATTCGTTTTTTACTGGCATCTATTTTTATCTGGATATTCATGCATCTCAGAAAAATCAAAATACAGAAAGATAAAAAGTCCATAAGGTTATATGTTTTCTTAGGTTTTTTCTCCTTCGTCATTCCTTTCGGGCTAGTTTATTGGGCAGAACAATATATTGCCTCGGGTTTAGCTTCGATTCTTTTTGCTGTTTACCCTTTGCTCGTTCTTGTTTTTTCAAAATTCGCAATTAAGGAAAGTGAAATCGGGGTTTATCAGACTATCGGCGTTCTTCTTGGTTTCGCCGGACTAATTATAATATTCTCCGCGGGAATATCTTTCAACATCGATTATAATTTTTGGGCGATGCTTGCTGTTTTTTCAAGCGCAACGTTACAGGCAGGAGTCGCTGTTGTAATAAAAAAATATGGAGGGCATTTGAATCCGCTTTCCATGAATTTTATACCTGTACTCATTGCCGGAATTTCATTAACGGGTTTAGCTTTATTCACTGAGGATATTTCTTCATGGCGATTTACTAATGAGGCATTTTTATCTCTGGTTTATCTTGCTTTTTTCGGAACCGTTTTAACATTTACAACTTTTTACTGGTTACTGCAAAGAATGAATGTGGTAATCCTCTCTTTATCTTCTTTTATTTCGCCGATTATCGCCGTGATTTTAGGATGGTTAATTCTTAATGAAACCCTTACGTTACGCGATCTGCTGGGAAGTTCTTTCGTGCTAATTGGGATATTATTTGCTAATTTTAAGGGTCTGAAAAACTTGAAGTTGGCAAGCAAGAATGACAAATATTCTGAGAATTAAAAACGCTTCTTTTTACGCCTATCATGGAGCGCTGAAAGAAGAACAACATATTGGCGGAAAATTTGAAGCGGATGTTGATATCTACACTGATTTCAGCAATGCGGCTGAGAATGATGAACTTGAAAAAACTGTTAACTATGAAAAAGTATACAGATTTATTAATTCAATAATTCATGAAAAAAAATATTATCTTATCGAAACTCTGGCTACGGTTATTGCTGATGAATTATTAAAACAATTTCCCCGGATTCAGAAAGTTTCTGTAAGAGTAAGAAAAAACAGTGTCCCGATTGGCGGATTAATAGATTGTGTTGAAGCTGAAGT
>CAZEXO010000347.1:0-3610 GCA_964516545.1 uncultured Melioribacteraceae bacterium | reverse complement strand
CTTTCTTTACTCTCCAGTTCATAAGAAATTTTTGACGGTTTACCTAAAGCAGACCAGACTTTTACTCCATAAGCTTCTCCCGGTTCAGTTTCAGATTCATCCAGGGCCCACCTGAACAAATTTGAAGCCGGAACAATCTGACCCCATTTTTCACAAATCAACTGATTTAATTCTCTGTTGTCTGTTAAGGCCAAGACGTTTCCAATGCCGTTTCTTATTTCATCAGGTACAGAATTAAATCTTAGAGCATCACCTTCAAACGCGAGAAGATTTTCTTTGTGGGCAGTATTAACTGATTCGATATTTGTATCGATCAGAACCGTGCTTATCTTTAACTTTTCATTTAGAAATCTAGCAATCCTTCTTCCGAAATAATGCGAACCGACAATCAGCCATCTTTTTTTCGGAGGTGCTTTAACTTTCAGAAATCTTGCTACAGGTTCCGATAAAAATCCCTGAACGAGTATTGTAAATCCTATGATACTGAAAGTAAATACTTCGAGGAAGTAAGCATTTTTATACCCGAGGTTTGACATTTGCAAAGCCATCAAAGAAGCGACTGATCCTGCGACAACTCCGCGTGGAGATATCCAGGACAGAAATAACTTCTCACGAAATTTTAAGTCACTTCCGATTGTAGATAAATAAATATTAAGAGGTCGTATAACAAATATTACACAGAGAAGCAGTATGAATCCATTTACTCCTAAACGAGCAAAGTCATCAAGTTTAAGATTCGCGGCAAGCAGTATAAAGAGTACTCCGATTGCCATTTCTGTTAATTCCGACTTAAACTGATGAATATTTTTCAGCTTGTCGATTTTTTTCTGACCAATTACAAATCCAGCAATTACAACTGTCAGCAATCCGGCCTCATTAACAAAAAAATCTGATAATGCAAAAAGAGCCAGCGCAGATGAAAGAACGAAAATGTTTGATTGTGAAGCCGGGAGCCATTTCTTCTGAAGGAGGATGGAAATCAAATAACCTCCTGAAAATCCCAATCCGGTTCCGATAATTACACGAAATACAAACTGAAGAATGTGTTCCGAAAAAGGAGCCTGGATACTAAACCACTCGAAACAAAGAATTGAAATAAAAACTCCGATAGGATCTATGAGAATTCCTTCCCAGTGCAGAATATGATGAAGTTTTTCCTCAACATTAATTCTCTGAAGCAAAGGAATTATAACAGTTGGTCCGGTAACAATAACCAAACTACCGGCAAGAAGCGACAATGCGACAGAAAAATTAAAAATAAAAAAGACAAGTAAGGCGCTTCCAATCCAGGTAACGATCACTCCGATTGTAAGCATTTTTATGATAATTTTTTTTGATTTCATGAAACCGGACAGGTCAAGGGATATTCCTCCTTCGAATAAAATAATTGCGAGTGAAAGTGAAATAATCAGCCGAAGATCTCCGGTCATATTTGCAGTATTAATTAATCCAAGACACTCGGGACCAAGTATAATTCCGCCCAGTAATAACGGGGCAATTGCCGGTGTCTTTATCTTTCTTGATATTACTGATAATAAAGTTCCAAAGAAAAGAGAAAACACTAATGTCGATAATCTTAAATACGATACTTCCATGTGGAACCTTTCCTATGAGAATTCCTATTACCGCGGCAATATAATTAATTTTCTTCACAAGATTTTTACTAAAACTTATTGTTTAATCTCTTCGTTTAGTATATTTTATTCCATCAATAGTAAGTAGGAGTGACATGTTCTGGTTAAAAATTCTTAAAGATCTCATTTCAATTCTGCGTGAAGGGCAAACACCTCGTCAAATTGCCTGGGGATTTGCTCTTGGAATTATCGTCGGTTTATCACCTGTCTTTACTATCCAGGGTGTTATCGTCTGGATTCTGATTTTGGTTTTGGATGTGAATTCCGGTGCGGCGGCGATAAGTTTCGTGTTATTTAAGTTTATCGCCTACCTGCTTGATCCACTGTTTCATACATTCGGATTTTTTATCTTAACTCAGATTGAAACTCTTTACGGTTCTTATACTACATTTTACAATATGCCGTTATCTCCACTGACGAGGTTTAACAACACTGTGGTGATGGGTAGTTTTATTTCAGCGCTGATCCTGATGATTCCCGGATATTTTGCCATGAGATTTTTCATCATTAAGTACAGAGAAAAAATTTATTCCAAAATTAAGAATAAGAAATGGTTTAAAGTGATCAAACACAGCCTTATTGTGCGTTATTATGAAAAAGTAAGAGATCTTGGAGGTTTATCATGAAAAAGAAAATCCTATTCCTCGCGATAATACCTCTGATAATAATTTGTATTGTTGTTTATATATATCATAATCAATGGATTGAGGCAGGGCTTGAATTAGCAGGCGAAGAAATTGTCGGAGCTAAAGTTGAGATTGATAATTTACAAGTATCTTTCTCGCCAATCGGACTTGAATTAACCAGACTGCAAATAGCGAATCCGCAGCATCCATGGGAAAACCTTATTGAAACGGGAAATGTAAAATTCGAAATGGATGCCGGACAATTATTGCGCGGTAAATATATAATTAACGAAATCTCCTGCGAGGATTTAGCTATCGGTACTAAAAGATCAACAAGCGGAGCCGTGTCGGCAGAAGTAAAAAAACGCGCAATCCTCGGAGGTGATAAAATTACTTTTTCAAAACTTGCTGATGATGCGCTTAAAAATCTGGTAACCCAGACTCCACTCTTCGATCTCGCAAAATTAAAAGATGGTTTTAACGCCGACAGCCTCGTAGCAATCCTTGATATCAAATCCTTAAAATATGCCGACTCGGTTAAGTTGCTTGTTGAGGGAACAATCAAAGAATGGGATAATATAAAAACGGATTTTGAAACTTCGAAACAGAAATTGCTGAACATTGAGCAACAGGTTAAAGCAATTGATGTCAACAATCTGAAAAATGTTCAAACGATAACAAATGCAATCACCACTGTTGATAACGCGATCACAACAGTGAACGAAGTAAGCGCGCTGGTAAAAACAAGAAGCAGTTCTGTACAAACAAATGTAACATCGCTTGTCTCGGCTGTTGGTGAAGTTGATGATATTGTTAAGAGCGACTTTGCCCGTTTAAAGGAGATGGCAAGATTACCCAGCTTTAATGCCGATGGCATGGCGCAGATGCTTGTCGGAACTGAAATGTATAAACGCACGATGGGGTATCTTAGTTATGTTGATTTCGCGCGCGAGAATCTCGAGAGTTCTCCTGATGATGTTGAGAAAGATCAGGATCCGCCGCGTATGAAAGGACAGGATATTCCTTTCCCGACAAGAAATTTTCCGAAGTTCTGGATAAAAAAAGCTATGTTATCCGCCAATTCTGAAAAGTATGTTGACAAAACCTTGTTCAATGCTTCAGGAACTGTATTGAATATCAGCGACAATCAAAAATTGACCGGGCAACCAATAACAGTCGATTTGCAGGGGACGTTCAGACAATTACGTTCTCTCAAACTGCACGGTGAATTCGACAGAAGAAAAGATATTCCCGTCGATACATATTCGCTTGAGTTGAGTGGAGTGCCTGTCAGTAATTTTGCCTTGGGGAAAAACGACTTCCTTCCTGCTGCGATTCAAAAAGCCGCGA
>CAZEXO010000346.1:0-3618 GCA_964516545.1 uncultured Melioribacteraceae bacterium | reverse complement strand
AAGCCGAGACAATGGCTTGGAGCGAAGGGGTCAAAACCACATTCGAAACGGAATGGGAATGGGATTTCGAATGGGCAAGAGGAAAAAAGATTGCAGATCGATTGTTTGTATCTTCAATACATAATGGTGATTATACTATGGTGAAAGGTGTAGATTTTTCAGAAGGAGCAGAATTGATTGAGGTGAGCGTTGCATCGCTTTATGGCGGGAAAATAGAAATACGTATAGATAGAATTGATGGATCAATCATCGCAACAGTTGATGTAAATACCTCACGCGAAGGCGGTATTTGGAAAACTTTAAGCACCCAGGTGAATAATATAAAAGGTGTTCACGATTTGTTCTTTGTGTTCAGGGGAGAAAAAGATTTATTCAACTTCGACTGGTGGAAATTTTCTAAATAGAAAGAAGCACTTGATTATTTAATAGTTGACGGGAATCATTGTTAAATAGTAGTCGTTGCAAAGACTGATTTGTATATAACATCGGATGGTGGATTATGGTCTCAGATAAGAAAAAAGATTGTTTTGATAAACCAAATAAACACATAATTAAGAAGACAAATTCTTTTTTGTCTTAAACATGTCATAATAAAATGATGAGATATTGATTTCAAAACCGAGGTACATATGAATAGAATACTAACTGCAGCTTTTATCCTTGTTATCTCTTCATTTACTAGTGCACAAAATATTGTTGTTGATTCTCCAAATAAAAAAATAAACATTGCACTCTTCAAGCAGGGGAATTACGATTTTGGGAAATGGTATTTAAAAATAAACTACAATGAGAGTAATAAAAACTGCGAAGTAATTCCTCAAGTTAACCTTGGTTTATCAAGAAGTGATCAGGATTTTTCTGAAGAACTTAAATTTGTAAAAGTTAATAAGCCGCAGATTATTTACGAGCAGTATAATACACTGCACGGTAAACGCGCTCAATGCAGCAACTCGGCAAATGAAATTGTTGTATCGTTTGAGAATTCCGGGAAAGTTAAATTAAATTTAATTATCCGTGCATATAATGACGGCGCAGCATTTCGATACGAGTTCCCAGAAAAGAGTGGCTCTTTTGTAATGAAGGATGAATTGACTTCATACGATATTCCAGAAGGTGCAAAACGATGGATGGAAAAGTGGGATCTTGCTAATGAGGGTTTATATACTTTTATAGAAGACATAAATGTACAGCAAACCTGGTGTTATCCTGCGCTTTTTAATTCTCCCGATTCTTCTTGTTGGTTTTTAATTCATGAAGCGGATGTAGACCGTAATTATTGTGCTTCAAAACTTAGTAATGTCGAAAATAAATCCGCCTATAAAATCACTTTCCCGGACCCCGGTGACGGCGAAGGGGAATCACAGCCAACAATAACGCTTCCGTGGAAATCACCCTGGCGGGTAATTATAATAGGTAGTCTCGCCGATATAGTTGAATCAACATTGGTTGATGATGTTTGTCCGCCGTCTATTATAACTAAAACAGACTGGATTAAACCCGGTAAAGCATCATGGAATTACTGGTCGAATAATCACGGCACAAAAGATTATAAAATAGTATGTGAATTTGCAGATTTGGCTGCGGTTATGGACTGGCCGTATACACTTCTCGATTGGGAATGGGACCAGATGGGTAATGGCGGAAATCTGGAAGATGCCTTAAAGTATATTCATTCAAAAGGTGTTAAGCCTTTAATGTGGTATAATTCGGGTGCCTTTAAGTGGGTACGCGCAACTCCGCGCGACCGAATGTTTACACATGAGAACCGTGTCCAGGAATTTGCTAAATTAAAAGAATTTGGAGTTGTTGGCGTAAAAATAGATTTCTTTTTAAGCGATAAACAAGATATGATTAAATACTATCTTGATATTCTTAATGACGCCGCACAATATGAAATGATGGTTTATTTTCACGGCTGTCTTGTTCCGCGTGGCTGGTCGCGTACTTATCCACATCTTATGACTTATGAAGGAATAAGAGGTGCCGAGTGGTATAACAACGGTCCGGAGTTTACAACAACAGCACCGGAACATAATACTACAATTCCTTTCACAAGAAATGTAGTTGGCGCTATGGATTACACACCCGTAACTTTTACTAATTCTCAATTCCCACATATTACATCGTACGGGCATGAACTTGCATTAAGTGTAGTTTATGAATCCGGCATTCAACACATGGCGGATCGTCCGGAAGGGTATTATGAATTGCCGGATGCGGCGAGAACCTTTTTAAAAGAAGTCCCTAACGTTTGGGATGATACAAAACTGATAGATGGTTATCCCGGAACGGATGTAATAATTGCCCGGCAAAAAAATAATATGTGGTACATCGGTGGTTTAAATTCCGAAAAAATTGAGAAGAACAAAACTCTCAAATTCAATTTCCTGACGGAAGGTTTAAAATATAAATTAACATTAATTGCCGATGGCGAACACGATAAGGATTTTTCTACAAGTTATTTAGTTGTTGATAAGGATAGTACCGTTGATATTAAATTACTGCGTCGCGGTGGTTTTGCAGCGTCTTTGAAACCAACCAACTAATATTTTTTATAGGGATAAAATGAAATTCAAATACATACTAATAATTATTCTGTTACCTTTCTTGTGTTGTGGCCAAGAGGTTAAAAATTATGAACAACTGACAGATGGTGTAAACATAGTTTTAGATGTCGGCACACTTAATATTTCGTCTATGGCGGATAATGCTGTTCGGATCAAGTATTATAAGAATGCTGAATCGAATATTAACGAGCTTATTTTTTCTTCAACAAAAAAAACTGCCAAGTTAAAGATTACCGAATCAACTACAAGGCTGGAATTAAAAGGAGAGAAAATTATAGTTGTTGTAAATAAACAAACCGGTAAATTATCTTTTGCGGATAATACAGGAAAAGTTTTCCTCAGCGAGAAATCAAACTCACGAAAATTCATTCCTGATTCCGTAATGGGAGAACCGTGTTTTGTTGCAGAGCAAAGTTTTGTATCTCCGGATGACGAATTTATTTTCGGGTTGGGTCAGTTCCAGGATGGTCATCACAATCTGAGAAATGTAACGCGCCGATTGACACAAGTTAACTCACAAATATCATTACCTTTTATTTATTCAAGCAAAGGATACGGATTACTTTGGCATCAATATGGTTTAACAGATTTTAATCCGGCAGAAAATTTTATAAATCTTGAAAAAAAATCATCAAGTAGTGATAATGAACTGGCGGAAGTCACAACAACATCAGGAACACAAAAAATATCACAGAATCAATCTCTTTTCACTGGGAAATTTGTGCTACCGGAAGACGGAACATATTCAATTTTTCTTGATCTGGATAATATGGATAACCGTCATTATGTTGTTATTGATGGTAAAGTAGTTATTGATCAAAGTAACTTATGGCTGCCTCCGACAGTCTGTTCTTTTGTAGAATTGAAA
Source organism: uncultured Melioribacteraceae bacterium (assembly GCA_964516545.1). Taxonomy (GTDB): domain Bacteria; phylum Bacteroidota; class Ignavibacteria; order Ignavibacteriales; family Melioribacteraceae; genus JAHISV01. Next base: position 183 of record CAZEXO010000346.1, on the reverse strand, counting down.
GCAGGCGAACATCAGGTACAGATAATATGTAAGTCTGAGAACACGCCGAAACTTTCCTGGAAAGTTATTGATAACCTGACAACTTTTCGTTCACCGCATTCACAAATGATCGATTACATTGTATTTTATGGTCCCTCGGCTGATAGTGTAATATCCTCATATCGAAATCTCTCAGGTAATGTG
>CAZEXO010000345.1:0-3638 GCA_964516545.1 uncultured Melioribacteraceae bacterium | reverse complement strand
ACAATCCCTTCATTTTTATTTTTAATATATTTTTCCTTCTGAATCTTGTATTCCCTTTGGTAAGTATCAACCAACTGATCAAAATCCGATTCTTTCAATTTTTGTTCTAAATCCGTAAGCACCTCATCTTTGGGCTGGTATTGAGTAATCGATATGTCTCTCTCACCAATAACAACATTACACAATGATTTGATTGCTACGGAGGCGACAACAAAAAAAGCCAGGGCAAAAACTACTTTTTGTAAAATATCCATTTAATTCACCTTTGGAATGATGTTTGTATTTAGCGTTTTAATATTGTTATCGGGATTACAATAAACTGTACAACTTACACCCTAACATCCGGATATGGTTGCAAAAGAATATTTAGCAGATTCCGGCATTGTAGTGATATTGAGTGTTCCTCTTATTAGGAATAAAGTCTGTCGAATTTTGTCTAAAAGTTATTATACTAACGCATCAGGTTCTGAGGTAGAATAATAAATTTATTATTTTTGACCGGCTCCACAGAAACTGCAAAAATGCGCATCATGTAATACCGGTTTACCGCAATTTGTACAAAAGCCGGTTGGCATACCGGAATTATTCCCCGAACCGGTGTCCCTGGTTGCATTTTTTTTTATTGATTGTTCAATCATTATCATAACTTTATCATCAAGTTTCGATTGTTCTACCAAACCCCATATTTGTGGAATTAAAACAGGCCAAAATAAAAGCATACTTATTACTGTCGGTACAGCTTGCTGCCCAAATATTCCGATGCTTGCTTCTACAAAAATATTCCCTTGATGAGGACGAATTAAAACCTTCAAGGCGGTTTTCATACCGATAACAGCTTTAAACATATCACCTTTTCTAAGGGAAATATCATAACCACCTGTAAATATTTTCTGTTTTGTTACTTCATAACCGTCCCTTTTCATTCCTTCCACTAATTCGTCTGTTATTTTAACAATCAAATCCGGCGAGGCATAGAATATTTTTGAGTTATTAAAAGCGCCCATTATTTTTCCGCTAATTTATTTTTAATTCCTTTAGTTGATTGTAGTTTGAAACTGCAAAAAGGACCGCCAATTCTGCAATTGCATCCGCTGCCGATTCTTTTTGCTCATCACTTAATTTTGCTTCAAGAACATGCAGCTTTTCAATTACTAATTTTGATTGATCAAGTACTTCTTTGGGACTTACAATATCATCTTCCATTATTTTCCTGAATGTTTCTCTCTCCTGCAAAAGTTCATCGAAAAGAAGAATTCCTGTTTGTGGATCAAACCAGTTTTTCATATTACACCATAGCTTTGTTTATATAATTTTTTTACCGCAGAACTTACAGAATTTCCATTCACCGGAAATAGTTTTACCACAAGCCGGACATTCAATTCCATTTGATTTATTATGAATAAGATTAACAAGATTCTCGAAATTACTTTCTGAAGTCCAGTTTCTTATTTCTCTCACTCTCACTGCCGGGAATGGATGGCTTTGTTGCATTACGGCAAGGGTCTGGAGTAACTTATCCCATTTCGATTCCTGTAAAGTTTCATAAGCCTCCGCCTGCGCGGCGTATGCATCAATATTAACATCTTTTGTAATTGATTTAGGACCACCTGATAAACGAATCAGTGTCTCAACAACCGGCTCGGCTGAGCCCATAACAGCGGCAGCGGCTCTGTCTGCAGATAGTTCACTCCTTCTCTGCCAATATAATAACGCGAGTTGTATGGGCATAACCAGGTTTCCAACAACACCAAGAGCGTCAGCCCCTTTTAAAAGCAAGTCAGCCATTGTATGATATAAAACGTGGCGGCAGACTATATGACCGCATTCATGAGCTAATACGGCGTCGAGTTCATCTTCATCTAAATATTCCAATAACCCTGAAGTAATTGTTAAGAATATTCGGGTGTCGCCATAAGTATAAGCATTCGGCACCGGATTCATCTCAAGATAAAATTCCGGTTCCTCAATCTCTAATTTTTTACAGATCGGATGAAGCCGTTTATAAATCTCCGGTAATTGATTATCTGCAAATCTTATTTTATTAGCCATATTTGTTCCGTGAAAATACTGTTCGTAACCTATTTTTAGGAATCCCTTTAGCACTGCAGTAAATCCCGGAATTGCTTCCAATTGTCTTCTGGCAGCTTCGTCTTCCGGATGGATAAAATCGTTAATAGATATCATATAAAATCAATGCCCATTATTTATGTATGGAGTGTTTGTCTTAAAAATTCAGGTAATTTCCTGATCTGCTCAATATCATAATCTTTTGTTCCCTGATTTAATTCCGTGTAAGGTATAAGATCTGGATGAGTTTTTTTCTCATCATTTCGTTCACCGCGCTTCCAACCGTTTAACATCTTTACAGCCATCCATCGTCGGTGTTCTGTTTCAGCTAACAGATTTACAATTTTTTCATTCTTCAATTTTTCTTCAATTTGTAAAACCTCGTTTTCTTTAATGATATTGGGATCAAATCCAAGCGCTCTTAATTTAAAATCAAGATGATCTACAACTGAACGGTTTTCATCACGGTATTCTTCCGTCAGTTCTTCCCATAACTTATACGAAAGTTTCGGAGGTTTCAACTGTTCTCCTCTTTCTTCTTTTTCTTTTCTTTTTTTTGTTTCCAACATATACCATTCATTGTGGATTTTTTCTGCTGTCTTATCAAGCGCTTCGTTCATAACTATTTCACAGGTACAACTATCCTTAAAGGCTTCGAACTCATATATCTCTTCCTGTACAATTCCCGGAATCGGGGTTTTATTATTCTTAGCCAGAACAATGGGGATATTTCGTCCAAAACATTTCCTTATCTCAAAAACAGCGAGAACCTGATCAGTTTCGTTTTCTTCACATATATATATTGCATCATAGTTCACAATCTTGTTTTGTTGATTACCCAAGTCATCACAAAATTTCTGCAGATTCATTTTAATAATATTTACGTCTATAACTTCATTAAGTCCCGCTCTTAAGTTCTCCAAGTACTCTTCCAAAGCTGTGATATTTTGTTCGAGTACATGAATTTTCGTTTTTTTACCATTCACAAAATGACAGGTTTTAATGAATTGTCTCAGAAGCGCATATCCCCAGTTACCCATCCCGACTAAAAGTATTTTTACCGTAGGGTCATCTTGTGATTTTATTGTTCTGAATAGATCAGGAGGAAATATTTTTGCTAATAATCTTGCCCCGTTCTCGTTAGTATTAAAAACATGGGCATTGCGGATTTTCAGAATTTCGTGAACCGAAAGTACTTCTTTTAATTTAGGGTCTTCAATATGTACGGTAATTTTTGTTTTCTGTCCCTGAATCTTATTTATTTTATTTGTTTTGTATAGATTATTTATTTGTTGTAGAGTATGAAAATTATCTATGTCGTTACCCGTTGTTATTATTATGTTTTTTGCCCTGTCCGCCCTAAGCCTTAGTAAATATTCTTCATCAAGCGCATTTGCAATTACTATCCTGGCTTTTTTAGAATGGAAATGTGAAATCTTTTCATTGCTTTTATCTTTTTCAACAATTACTAATTTACCTGGATATTTTTCGGTTCCCGACAGGAAATCTTCAGCTAAATTACTGCCGATATTTCCTATCCCGAAAATTATGGTATGATTTTTCAGCCTTTG
>CAZEXO010000344.1:0-3656 GCA_964516545.1 uncultured Melioribacteraceae bacterium | reverse complement strand
AATCTTTTTTTGTTGAGTTTTTTGCTGGGCTTCGAGAAGTGTTTTTCGTTCTTCACAAAACTCCAGATATTTATCGTATTTACCGTTGAAAAATGTCACGTCTCTGTTGTAAATCTCAAGAGTTTTATCTGTCACAGTGTTGATGAAATGCCTGTCGTGACTTACTACAATCAACGCGCCGCTAAAACTTCTAAAATAATCTATTATCCATTGTAAAGAATCAATATCAAGATGGTTAGTCGGTTCGTCAAGAAGAATAAGATGATTTTCCGATAATAAAATTTTTGCAAGCTGAATTCGCATTTGCCATCCACCGGAAAACTTTTCAGTACTTTTTAGAAAATCATCATCTTTAAACCCGAGACCGCAAAGAATTTTTTCGATACGCGAATCAATTCCGTAGAAATCAATATCTTCTTTAATGTGATGAATATCTCCAAGCTGAAAAAGCAGAGATTCGTGCTCGGGTGTGCCGTCGGGTGATTTTGCAAGAGAATCCAGAATAAAATTTTCATCCTCAATTAATTTTATTACCCGGTTGAGAGATGATTTTACTTCATGAAATAAAGGTTGTCCGTGGAATGAAAGAAATTCCTGCGGGAGATATCCGATTCTGAGTTTTTTTTGTTTATTAATGTAACCTGTTTCGGAATCTTCAACACCGGCCAAGATTTTCAAAAGAGTTGATTTGCCAGTGCCGTTTGATCCCACTAAAGCTATTTTATCGTCTTTATTTATTCTAAGGTTAACATTTTCAAAGAGATAATTTCCGGTGAACTGCACCGAAAGATTTACAAGATCAATCATTCGTCATTAAGTCAATAGTTTTCGATTATTTATTAAACACGGCTACTTTTCCCGTCGTCACATTATTTACTTCTTCATCATAAGCGACAATAATATAAATGCCGCTGGAGACAAAATTTCCCTGCTGATCACGTCCGTCCCATGTTGATTGTCGCCCGCCTGAAGTTATAAATTCAGTTATAAGTTCCCCGTCAACAGTAAGAATTTTTATTGAGGAATTTTTGATTAATCCGTCTATCGTTACGGGTGTTGAATAGGAATTACCGACAATAAAAGGATTGGGAAATACAGTCAGTTCTTCAAAGGACTGAACGGGAGTTTTAGTGGTTGTTTCAAGTACCATCAAGCCGAAATCTGTTCCGACATACACCTGTCCGGTTTTATCATTAATTGCAATACTTTTTATATCATCGGAAAGCAGGGGAGAATTCGTACTCTGAAAAAGTTCGATAGCCTGTGTTCCGTCAGAACTCATCAGGAATAAACCCTGATTAGTTCCAACCCATTTACGATTTATCGGATCACTCGCTATTGCGTTTACAGTTAAACCTCTCAGAGGAATTCCAACGCTTGGATTATTAATCCCATGCGATTGACGACCCGCAATCTGGAAATAATTTATCCCGATTGTGTTTCCAATCCAGAGCTCACCGCGTTTGTCAACTTCAAGCGAAGTGATCGAGTTATTTCGTAAACCGGAATCCTCAGAATATCTTCCTGAAACATCATCGCCTTTATTCAGGAAAGTCAGGTTTTCGTTAAAGTAATAAACTCCGCCGTTACTTCCGGCTTTAGCTGCAAACCATTTTGTGTTAAAATTATCAATTGCAAAATGCTCCAGTTCATAACTTGCCGGTATGAATGGATTGTCAATTGAATACTGATGCCATTCTCCTTCAGTTGTTAAAACACTTAACTGAGTTCTGTCAGCGGGTCTTAAGGATAAAATCCAGAGATTTCCGCGGGTGTCTAATTGTACACCTGAAACAACAACAAAACTAGTAGCTTCGGTAATACCAAGTAATGGTGAATTTGTATGATCATAAGTTTTAAAAATACCGTTTTTATAAGATGTGAAACCAGAACCCCAGTTCATCAAATAAACAGCGCTGTCAGTGCAGGCAATTACTTTATGAAAGGCATTTGTTTTAAAAGCCGGAGTATTTGAGGTATTGAAGTTATCCCAATTCGTACCGTCAAACCTGAAAACGCCGGCGCCGGTTACGTCCTTTCCTGATCCCGCCCAAAGGTTTCCTTCATGGTCGATTGTTACGCTCATAAAACTGTTCGTCATTGGTCCGTCGGGAATAATTACTTCAGGATTCTCACCGCCGATTATCCACAATCCTTTATCAGAAGAGAGCAAAATTTTATTTCCTGAGGCAAACTGAAAATCCTTTATTGTCATTTCATTATTGATAAATATTCTTTCAAAGGAACTTCCGTCATAAGTGTGAACGCTGTGATCCGATGTTATGAAGAGGAGATCATCCTTAATATCCAGATCAATAATATTTTCATTGCTGAAAGATAAGGGACTCCAGGAGCCATTGTTGAATAAATAAAGTCCGTTAGTACCACCGGCTAATAATTGATTGTTATAAATAATTACGGTATTAATTGCCGAGGAAGGAGAGAAGTCACTTATGGGATATGAATCCCATGAATTAGGCGCTGACAAGTTTTGTGCACCGGTTTTCTGCACGGCAACACCCGCGTCAAGAGCAATATAAATTTTATCCAGAACATAAGTTTTATTTACTTTGGACTCGGCATTAAAAGATCCGAAACGGACGATTGTCTCATCAAAGGATTCGTTTTCCGAATCGAGTATTGATATTCCGAAACTTGATGAGAGATAAATTTTACCGTTACCTGATGTTATATGATTAATGCGTTTTTGATTTTTATCCGAATTGTAGATATCGAGGATTTTTCTTATTTCACCTTCGCCGGTGAAATCATAAATGTTGATAATCCCCTCCTGGGTCGTGATCCAGACTTTGTTATTTTCATCAATCGTCATTGATGTTAGATTGTGGCTGCTTAATCCCTCAACTTTTGTGAGAGTAATAAATGATTCTCTGGAATTATCGTAAAGAAAAATCCCGCCTGAGGTAGCAGCAAAATAATATTCGTTTAATTCAGCGGCGGCAACAACATTCTTCATGTCCGAATAAATTTTCCAGGACAAAACATTTTGAGCGTTTAATAAATTGATAGTAATAAAAAACGCAAGGGTTACGATATTTTTTTTCATAAATGATCCTGTGTGGTTATCGGTTGAAATGGTAGAAGTGTTGTTGCGAATGCTCCTGATTTTTGTTGGTTAAAAATAGCATTTTTTTTAATTCGGGACAGGAATAATTTGAGTCAAAATCCAGGTAACTAATTTTATGATTTTATGTTAATTATTCTCAGGCAGTATCCTTAATCAGCATTTTTCTCATTGCATCTATTTTATTTGACATAACGTAATATCTGCCAAAATTATTGTCATCATTCTTATAACCGCCATGCCAATCAGAGCCGCCGCTGTCAAGCAGGCAATATTCATTAACAATGCCCATATAAAATTTTTCATGATGCGGTTGGTGCGATGGATGAATAACTTCAATTCCATCCAGTCCGGCTTCAATTAATTCCCTGAGTATGAATTCTCTGATATTTCCCGGATGAGCGATAAAAGCCAACCCGCCGGCATCATTTATTAATTTTAGAGCGCTTTGCGGTGAGACATGTATTTTACGTTCAAATGCAGGGCAGTTATCACCGATATATTTCTCAAAGGCTTCATAATAATTCGAAACCAAGCCAAGTTTTACCATAGCAGTTGCTATGTGAGGTCT
>CAZEXO010000343.1:0-3677 GCA_964516545.1 uncultured Melioribacteraceae bacterium | reverse complement strand
TTTCTGGTATGTATTAAAAATTGGAGATATGACCGGCTGCTGAAGTGAATAAATTCCTGTTCTGATTTGATGATCACCCCATGATTCAAGAAAATTACTTAACGGAATAACATAGTCACACAGCGCCGAGGTTTCATTCTCGCTTTCTGTTAGAGCAATTTTCGTTTCAATTTTTTTTAGTACTTTATCTAAATTCAACGATGCGGGAAATTGATAAACGGGATCTGCATTCACGAAAATAATTGTTGATGTTTTTCCCAAATCAATTTTTTTTATCAAAATGCTGAACTCGTCAATAGTGTTAAGTCTACGCTGCTCGGTCAGGCAATTTTTATAATCAAAAAGATTTTTATTCGATAATAATTCATTAATCAGATTAACAATAACATGTACATTTTCATCAAGACTATCACCTGCATAAACAATTGCATTCGGAGAATATTTTATCAGATCAGCGACTAAAAATTCAAGAGTTTCCGTATTCAGATTAATTTTTTCAGAAATTTTCTTTAGTTCATAATCGGCAATATTCGATTTTACCAACTGCGAAACAGCGCTTTTATTTGATGTTCGTTTTATTAATTCATTCAGGAGTCCAAGTGAAAACTCATATTGAAAATCAGGACGGATACGAAGTCGATAGTCAGCGTTCATGCCTGTCAGACTCATTCCGCCTTCCGCGACATAAACACGACTCATCTCCCCATCTTCAATTACATTTCTGCTTTCTGAAAACCTTCGGATATTTTCAACATGATTTCCTTCCTTCCCGATAAAATCCCCTTCAAGCGAAAGAATAATTTTAGCGCTCTCCCATTTAATCGTCGGAAGCGTTCTTGTACCGTAACATTTCTCCCAGGCATTTATTCTGTTTAATTGATTGAATTGTCTGTACGAATAAACATCAGCTGTAGGATATACTTTTACGAATTCCTCAAGCAGTCTGTTGTAAGTCGGAGAAGTTACCTCGTCTGTGATGAGAATGATATTTTTTCCCTCATCTGAGTTTTGCTGAAGCTTTGCGAGAATTTCTTTATTCACAATATTAAGAGATGTTTTATGACCTTTTTTTAATGGATGTTTTAGTCTTTCAGGATCATATAAATTCAGAAGGCTTGCCTGACCCTTCGCGCATATTTTCCCTTTATTTATCGGGTTGTCGGGGTTTCCGTCAATTTTAATTGGTCTGGCTTCGCGCGTTTTGACAAGTATGGAACAAACATTGTTGCAACCCGTACATGTCGAGGCATAATAATTCGCCACTCCGGGTAACACCTCTGCAGGGCGTTTATTATAAGGTACAATTTCACCTTTATCATGATAGTCCGAACAGGCAGTTGCTGCAAATGCAGTTGATGCGCCAAGCACAGCGAGAAATTTTCTCCTTGACATCCCCTTAAGATTTTCAGAATGAAACTCATCTGTAACACCCTCCAAAAATTCATTTTCCTTAAGAGATTTCAAATGATTCTCATCTAGATAATCATTAACACTTTTCCAATAATCTTTTTTGCCATTTTCAGTGGTCATTAATAATTCCTATTTATTCCTTTTAACAGCGTCAGGATGAATGTTAATTTTGATACGTCTATTTTCTTTTTGGTTACCGGCAAACACCCTGATCGGAAAAATACTTAAAAGTGTTATTCCTGCTATTCCTTTTGTAACTTTTGCGAAAAATTTTCTTCTTGATTCTTTGTTCATATTAGTTCCTCTAACGATGACAAGCAGCGCAATTTTCCGGACCTTTATTAATCTGTTCAAGTTCTTTCACAAATTCATGCGGATTCCTGTGGCAGTCGAGACATGCCGTCATTGTCCATCCATGAACCTGTTTCATTTCATCCATTTGTCTCACATCGCCATGACAGTTTTCACAGTCAATACCTTTATTCACGTGGACACTGTGATTGAAATAAGCGTAGTCAGGAATTTTGTGAACTCTTTTCCAGGGCAGCGCTTTTCCTGATTTATAGTATTCCGTAAGTTTTATAATTTCAGGTCTGTCTTTCACAGCGAGCGAGTGGCAATTTATACAGATATTCACCGAAGGAATAATTGCATGACGCGATTTTTCCACGCCGATATGACAGTATTGGCAGTCAATATTCATTTCACCCGAATGCAGTTTGTGTGAAAACTTGATCGGTTGATCAGGAGCGTAACCTATTCCGTCTCTTTCAGTTCTTGAGACATAAAAAGTAATTACAAAAGATAGGGCAATAACAAAAAGCGCCAAAGGTAAACGAATTTTAAGAGTATAATCTAAAACGGTTTTTTTCATTTGACCCCAGAGAATCAGTAAAAAATTCGTTAAGATTTCTAAACATCAACACGTTGTAAAATGGTTCTAAAATTCCCGGGAAAAAAGAACCAAATACATTTTTTCAGATAATTTTTTTTTGATTTATAGAGATAACACATTTACCAAAAAGAAGTTCAATAATGGAAGAGAAAATACAATTTTATTTGTTTCTGTTCACGATAAAATCTAATAACTCCAGCATATATTTTTTTGTTTCACTTTCAGGAAAAACCGATAGATTATTTTTGGCTTTGTTAATGTATTGTTCGGCAATCTTCCGGGCATATTCAATACCCTGATTTTCATTAACAAACGCGATAATATTTTTCACCCCGTCGCGTTTCGCACCTTTACGGATTATTTTAATTATCTCTGTAGACCTTTTTTTATCGACTTGTTTAAGGGCATGTAGTAATGGAAGTGTTATCTTTTTTTCTTTTATGTCTCCGCCTGCAGGCTTCCCAATTATTAAATTTGTTCCGGTATAATCGAGAATATCATCCTGAATTTGAAAAGCAATTCCCAGATTTTCGCCGAACTCGCGCATTGCCGCTATTTTTTCTGAATCACCGGATGCGCTCCTGGCTCCAATTTCACAACAGGTTGATAACAGTGAAGCGGTTTTATCTGAGATTATTCTGAAATATGTTTCTTCATCCGTGTCAAGCTTACGTGTTTTACTAATTTGTAACAACTCCCCTTCTGACATTCTACGAACAGTATCTGTTGTAACACGAAGAAAGTCAAAATCCTCACCTTCAACGGCTTTCATCAGACCTTGTGCAAGAAGATAATCTCCAAGCAGAACGGCAATTTTTTCCTTCCAGATAGCGTTGATTGAGGGGAAACCTCTCCGGGTATCGGCATTATCAACCACATCATCATGAACAAGTGTTGCCGTGTGAAGTAATTCGACCAGTATTGCCCCACGGTATGTTCGCTCGGTAACTCCACCGGAAATTTTAGCTGAAAGAAGAACGAGAATTGGTCTTATTTTTTTCCCTTTTTGCCTCAGGATGTATTTTGTTATGAGGTTAACCAGAGCTGTTTTCGATTTAAGACCTGTTTTAAAAAGCAGATTAAATCTTTCTAGTTCTGCTGCGAGATGTTCTGAAATTCTTGAAAGTGTATTAGTCTTCAATTTTCTTTTGTGATAGTTTGGAAACGAATATACTTATTTCGTACAAAAGAACCAACGGAATAGCTAATAACACTTGTGCAACAGGATCAGTTCCGGGGGTAAGTATCGCGGCGAGAAACAATATAATTATTATGGAATGTTTTCTGAATTTTCTCATAAACCGTGGAGTAAGTAATCCGATTTTGGAGAGGAAAAACGAAAGCATGGGTAATTCAAAGACCAGTCCGGCAG
>CAZEXO010000342.1:0-3692 GCA_964516545.1 uncultured Melioribacteraceae bacterium | reverse complement strand
CTTTTCCTGTGGCCCGAATGTATTGAAACAGACGGCAGCGAACCTTTAGGTGTCTGACGATTCTTCATAGTAGACAAAGGAAATCACTCTTTCAAGACCGAAATATTTGTGATATAGTATATTTATTAAGTTAAATTATAGTTATAATCACATTACAGAATAATTATAAGCACATAACTATAAAATGTAAAGAAAAATATTGATTAGCAACAAAGCTCCCGTTCCGATTCCTGCCATTAATAAAATGCTTGAATATCCGAAATTATTTTTCAGAATGTTTACCAAAACAAGTGGGAATAAAAACGCCCCGAGATTAATTGTCCAATAAAAGATTCCGAAAGCAATAGTTGATGTTTTTTCGTTTGTTACTCTTGCGATCGTTCCCGAGATAATCGGCTTGAATGTTCCCGCGCCGATCATTGTGAAAATTAACGTACCGAAAATCAACCAATACGAGGTCATAAAACTGGATACGGTGTAACCGATACACATTACAACGAAGGCAAACATCAAGGATTTTCTGTAACCGTACCTGTCGGCAATCGCACCGGCGAGAATGGGTAAGAAGTATAGCAGAGGAGTGATAACGCTTTTGAGTAAACCGACACTCTCTTTTGTAAATCCCAATCCTCCCTCGGATGCACTTAACACAAGGTAAACAGAGAGAATTGACATTACTCCGTAGTATGAGCCTCTTTCAAAAAACTCCATCACAATTACTACCCAGTAATTACGGGGCAGTGTTTTGAAAATACTTTTCTTTTCCGTTGGTTGATCTGTCATGGGCTTCCTTAAATATTTTTGCGGTAAAGATATTAACCGCGGAACACAAATGCTTGATAAAAATCTGTACCCGGACAATCCTTTGTTTTTCAAGTTTCGTTATGCATCTTTCTGCTCAACTCACAGAAACATTTATTTATTAGCGAACCAGGGAAAAATATGTGTTTCAAGTAATGTTACCCAATGAAGGCAGACAGATTCAAGTTCTTTTTGTGTTTTATAAACCAGTGTTCCGGTTCGTAGATTTATTGTTCTCCAGTCAAACCGCTGCACAATTCCCTCATCGGACTGTTTGCAGGCATCAACTCCTAATCCGTGACCAAACTTTTGTCTGCCAATGTACAATGAGTTTCGGATTCCTTCAGCAACACGTTCCAAAACAACACCCTCTTTCCATGCAGTTCTATCCGGTGTTTTAAAACCTCTTCCGACAATAGGTGGAATAAGAAGTTTTCTAACAGTTGCGCTGACCCGGATCTTTCTTTCATCCGGTTTCGGGACTGATAAGGCTCGCACATAATATGTTGCATCGGATTCAGCGGCTTTTTTAAGTACTTCGTGAGCTTCATTAAAAAGTCCGGCTTGAATGAACTTATCAGCCTGAACACTTAATTCATATCCTCTGAGTTTTTGATGATCGATTTCATGATTATTATTCATCATTCCCCCCTGATTTTTCTTATTCGGTATTTTCTTTTCAGTTTGGAAAAGTAATTTCTTGTTACCTGCCCCATGAGAACATGGAATAATTTTTAATAGTTTTAAAACTGTATCATTGCTTTAACAACATTGTCAGAGTATTCGCTTACCATTTGAAACGCATCTTTTGTTTGTCGATAATTAAATGTATGAGTGATCAAAGAATCGCTCAGCGGTCTGAAGTGATTTATTACTTTTATAGCGTCGGGGACCGAATGATTCTGACGGCGAACATTTATGATTGCGATCTCTTTTCTTCGCAACAGGTTCATATCAAAACTTATTCTGTCTTCGGTAGGAATTCCGACTATCACAAGTTTTCCGCCAGGCTTAAGGACTCTTAAAGCAGTGTTCAGAGCTTCCTGTTCGCCGCAGCATTCAAAAACAATATCAAGTTCATTCGGCAAGATTTTCAATAATTTTTTTTCAATTTCTATTTTCTCGGGATTACCCGTCCAAATTGCTCCAGCTTTTTCGGCGTTGATAAGTCTGTAATCTAATTTATCCCACACATATTGTTTTTCGTTACCTGTGTATTTCAAGGACATTAACACACTCATCCCGATAGGACCCACACCGATTATTCCTATATCATCACTTGTTGCAATTTTTGCCAGTTTGACTGCATAAGCGCCAATAGACATCGGCTCTACAAACGCTGCTTCGTTTGGAGTAAATCCTTCGGGGACAGCAAAAACATTACTTGCCGGAACCGTAACATATTCGCGCGATAATCCTTCGAGCTGACCAGCGCCGCCCATGAATCGATTAAACCTGCAAGTGTGCGGTCTGCCGGCTATGCACTGATCACAATTACCACAGGTGACCGCCGGCTCAATGGCAACTAACTGTCCGGTTTTTAATCCTTTCGAATCACCGATTATTTTTTCAATATAACCCGAAGCTTCATGTCCGATGATGAACGGAAATTTAATTACATCCTCTCCGATTCTCCCGTGCTTGAAATAATGCATATCCGAACCGCACACACCGACGGAAGCAATTTTTATCAACACATTATTTGTTTTATCGGGAACTGGTATTTCCTCGTCAAATATTCCAAATTCCTGTTTTGCAATTAGTTTTACACTTTTCATTCTTTCTCCGGACTTTCCAATGTGAAATAAAATTTTTTATATGTTTTCTTGAATATTTTACTAAAAAATTATCTGTTGTCTTCAGTGTTATGCCATGGCGGATTTCCATAATGGAGATAAAAATTTTCAACCTTTTCGCGCGCCCAGGGAGTTTTCCGCAGGAATTTCAGACTTGATTTAATGGATGGATTTTGGGCGAAACAATTAATGTCGATATGCCGGGCTAATTTCTCCCAGCCGTAAAAATCCACAAGCCTGTTGAGAATCATTTCCAAAGTAACGCCATGAAGAGGATTATTTTTCTGCTGTTCACTCATTCCCTTACTTCCGGATATTAAAAATGCGGCTTAAGATACTACTTATTAATCAGAAATATTTTCATTCCAAATGTATATTTTATTTCACAAAACGCTGAGGAGTAATTTTAAAATTTTCAGAAGATGCTATCATTCATTATTTCAGTAAATAATAAAGTTGATTTCATCATGAGATTTTTCCCTGAAATTGTAAAAGGGAATATCTAATTCCCAAAAGTAGGATATTCTGGTTTTCACAACTTGATGTTACCATTTACAACAATTATGCTCACTAAAATGTATAATGACTCGATAATAAAAGCAGAATGGAAAATTTTAAGAATTTCTTTCCTGATAAAACTTCATTGCCAGAGATGTTGTGTTTTTGTCCGTCATCATTTCTTCGGATCAGATTGGAAACTTTGGATAGGCACATTATTTCAATAATATTTGTTTATAGTTGTTAAGGAGGAATAAATATGAAAAAACAAATAAAAATCTTTTTGTCAGTATTATTAATGGGGTTTGTTCTGATTCTCATAAACAACTGCGGTGAGGGTGTTACTGAGCAAATCAACAATATATTAGATTCCAGGGTTTTTACCACTGTTGAGAGAACCGTTATTCCCGTTCCTGCGCCCGCAGCTTCACCGGAAATTCATCCTTATGAAATTCCGAAATTTTCGGAATATGGTTATGGTGTTTGGCAATACGGACCGGGACTTAGTTATGATAAAAGACTGGATCTAATGTCACCTGAATATACAAATACATCGGTTACCAATTCCGCGACACTTTTGAATTTTTTTGCCATGAC
>CAZEXO010000341.1:0-3696 GCA_964516545.1 uncultured Melioribacteraceae bacterium | reverse complement strand
CGAACCTTTTATCCCGCGTTACAGAGAAAAAGGACCTGAAAGTATTTATGATTTTGTCGTCAGAAGATTAGGTAAGGAATTCGCCGATTATGCAATTGATCCTTTCGTATCAGGAGTTTATGCAGGTGATCCGAAACAATTATGTGTTAAGTCTGCTTTCCCAAAAGTTAAAGCTCTGGAAGATAAATACGGCGGTTTAATCAAAGGAATGTTTCTCGGGGCGAAAGAAAGAAAGAAACGAAAAGAAACCTCGAAGAATTATGCTAAAATGTTTTCTTTTGTGAACGGCATGCAGACATTCGCGGACGCTCTTGCTAAACACTTAGGCGACAGAGTTAAGTATAAGTGCTTTATCTATTCATTCGTCAGAGCGGAAACAGGATTTAAGGTACTGGGAAGTTTTGACAGGAGAGAAGAGTTTCAAAAAGAATATGATATAGTTATTTCAACAATTCCGGCACATGTAGCTGCAAAAATTCTTGATGATTTTGACGAATCTCTATGCGAGGATTTACTCAAAATACGCTATCCGAAAGTTAAAGTGCTTTATGTTGTTTTTAAGAAGGACCAGATAAAACAACCTTTGGACGGTTTCGGTTTTTTAATCCCCGGAAATGAAAGTAAAAGATTTCTCGGCGCAATTTGGAGCTCAACAATTTTTCCTAACCGTACGCCTGAAGACTGCGCTGCATTTACGCTGTTTATCGGCGGGGCAAAATTTTATTCAACCGGCAATTTTACTGATCAGGAATTTCAAAAAATTGTCATCGCTGAATTCAAAGAGATTATGAAAATTGAGGGAAACTTTATTTTCCTGAAAGAAATGGAGTGGGAAAAAGCAATTCCACAATATGAATTAAATTATCAGGAGCTTGAAGAGGGTTTTAAGTATTTTGAGGATGTTAACAAAGGAATTATTCTCGCTGGAAATTATCGCGGAGGAATATCTATAGGTGACTGCGTGAAAAATTCGGAAGTAGTAAAAGAAAAAGTAGATAACCTGGTTTTAAATAAATACATACCAAGAATTAACAGATTTCAGGACATGGACGCACCAAAATGGGAGGACAGAATATTATGGGACAATTCCCCTCAAAACGTTTAAGAAGATTAAGATATTCACCCATCATCAGAGACATGGTGAGGGAAACATTTCTTCGCAAGGAGGATTTGATTTATCCGATGTTTGTTATGCCCGGTACAAAAATAAAAAATGAAGTTAAATCAATGCCGGGAGTTTTTCAGATGTCGATTGATGTGCTTGTTGATGAATGTAAAGAACTTGAATCGCTGGGTATTCCGGCTGTTATCTTATTCGGCATTCCCGAATACAAAGACGAGCAGGGTTCAGAAGCTTATAATCCTGAAGGTATTATTCAAAGAGCCGTCAGAGCAATTAAAGCAAATGTTAAAAACTTACTTGTGATCACCGATGTATGTTTATGTGAATATACATCTCACGGGCACTGCGGATTACTCAACGGTGAAGAAATACTGAACGACGAAACTATTTCACTCCTTGCTAAAGAGGCAGTCACTCACTGTGAAGCAGGAGCAGACATTATCGCGCCGTCGGATATGATGGACGGACGAGTTCAGGCAATACGTAAGGCTATGGATTACAAGGGCTTTAATAAAATTCCCATCATGAGTTACGCAGTTAAATATGCCAGTGGTTATTACGGACCATTCAGAGACGCTGCCGAATCGGCTCCCGCTTTCGGAGACAGACGTTCACATCAGATGGATGTGGCAAACTCAGAAGAGGCGCTCCGTGAGGCTGAATCCGACATTGAAGAAGGCGCTGATATTATAATGGTTAAACCGGCCGGACCTTACCTTGACATCATTCATAAAGTTAAGACAAAATTCGGAATGCCAACTGCAGCTTATCAGGTTAGCGGAGAATATGCAATGATAAAAGCCGCCGCGAAACTCGGATGGATTGATGAAGAAAGAGTTATGCTTGAATCGTTGATTGGAATTAAGAGAGCAGGCGCTGATATGATTTTAACTTATTTCGCGAAAGATGTGGCAAAACTTTTAAATAAGAATAAATAAAGAGGTGCTTAAACGCCTCTTTAACCCAACTCAAAAGTAGTCACTCCGAAAATTTTCTCTACCGGAACTTGCGGCGGTTTCCCAAAATACATTCTTCCGCACTCGAATACTTCTTTTAGTTGATAATCATTCGCCAGTTCATAAGCCTCGCGGTTCAATAAGGGAATATCGAGATAAAATGAATCATCAACTGCCGCGTTTGAACAGGCTTTTAATAACTCGTCTGCTATATTTTTATCATCGGCAAACAGCGGTCCGATTTTATAACCCTGAACAGCTTTTCTTATAACAGCGAAACCTTTCAAAATTCCTTTCGAAACATAAGTAAATGTTTTGGCGTTCGATTGCTTTACCCAATTTGTGATAAACACCGATCTGTCAAAACCGAAACAAAGTTTATCATAAGCTATTAACTCAGCAAGTTTATTTTCTCCAAATGGTGAAACTGATTCCGAATAAATATATTTTTTTCCCTTTCCTTCCATCCTAACGTCCCGGTGTGAAATAGTAAAACCTCCTTTCGCGTAGAAAGATTGCATGCTAACAACTCCGTCCATGCCGATTGAAGCACCTTCTCTTAATCTTGCAAGAAGCAATTTCTTTCTGATATTCCAAAGTTCACGTCCTAATCCTTTTGAGCGAAACTCGGGTTTAACAATAAAAAATCCCATGAAGCCGAATTCACCGTTATAAGACACAATGGAACCACAGGCGATTATTTCATCATTCTTAATTACACCATAATATCCATCCGGATCTGTTTTCCAGAAGACCTCAGCATCATTCAAACCCGGATTCCATCCCTCTTTTTCTGCCCATTTCACAACGAGGTTAAATTGCTCTCTGTTCAATTTCACAAAACGCATATCATCGGATAATTTCACTTTTCACCTCATGGCAGTCTTTTGGAATTGGTGCAAAGATACATTTCTTTTAATAAAGTAATGTTGGATTTTTCGGGACTAGTTAAATATGTAATTCGATAACATCGCCGTCATTCAGAATGTGATCGCGTCCCACATGCTGTCCGTCATGAACATCTTTACCCCACACTCTTGCAGATTTTAATTTTTCATAAAAATCGTGATGAACCTTTCCGGCAAAATCAGCCACTGAAGAATTTTTTGTAAGAATAAACGGGCGCGTAAGATCAGCCGGTTTATGGGGCGGTTTTGAAAACACTCTTATGATGTCCATTGAATTAATTATTTCGCGACTGAGTCCGTCAAGGTTGAATTTATTTTTTATCGAAAGAGGAATAAGTTTCCAGTCATCTTTAAGTAATTCTTCAAGCACATCATATTCCTCCTTAAACACAACATCATCCATTTTATTTATTACCATTATCATGGGAATAATTTTCATGAATTTATTTTCATGAGAAGTTTTTTTGCCTGGCGGTATGATTTTGCCGTCTTCAAGTTTTGCAAGCGTTTCATCCAACTGAATAAGCGGACGGTCCTGCAAATCCATCATTACAACAATCAGGTCGGCGGTTCTAAAAAGATCGTAACACTCCGGTTCGATAAATTCTCTGTTTACGGGAGGCGTATCGATTAACTGCAAATGAAGACTGTTGATTTCCAGCATTCCCGGCGTGGGAACCCACGTTGTAAAAGGTGATTCCGATATTTC
>CAZEXO010000340.1:0-3707 GCA_964516545.1 uncultured Melioribacteraceae bacterium | reverse complement strand
TTTATTTTATTGAGATTGTGAAATCTTGACATAGTAGAATATTTTGCTATATTTATGGGGTAAATAAAAATAGCAGATGATTATGACAGGAAAAGATGATTAACCGCAGTTCTTATTCTTATCAACAGTTCGTGTGAAAATAAGTCAAAGACCCCGGGGGACAAAATTTTTCTTCGTTAATTTTATAGTCATTATATACTAAATTATACTGAAGCAGCGTAAAGATATTTAGTTATTAATTCATTGAACTTAATTTTTATGAAAAACAGCCTAAAAAAATGATAACTGTAATGCTTTTATTTGAACTGCTGGTAATGTCTTTACAATTATCAGCTCAGACGAAAATAGAATGTCCGGTTTCTAGTAAGTTGTGTTTAAATGAAAATGAACCAGGCAGGAGCTGGGTAGAAAAATACAATCCGACTAGTATATCTATGACTCATGAAAAGTCTCATTCATATAATTCAGGAACTACTACCATTTATTATAGCAGTGAATCAGAATCATATAATTCGAATAGCATGATGGTTGATGGTTTACCGAAAGATTTTTTGTTCTTTGAAATAGGAGGGAATGGAATATTCCTTTCAGCAAATTATGAACGAATGATTGAAGAAAAAATTGGAGTAAGAATCGGTGTCGGATCTTTCGGCTATTCAGGAATTTCTTTTCCTATGATGTTGAACTACTATTTATCTGATGAAAATAAATTTGAACTTGGTATCGGGACAACGCCTTTTTCAAAATTCACCGAGGACAGTTTTATCGGTGAAAGCGGCACACTTCTTTCAAGCACGATTGGAATTAAATTATTTAGAAAAACAGGTGGTCTATTATTAAGAGTAAGCGGAACGCCATTTATAAATCTTACAGAGGGAGAATTTCACTTATTTGCGGGGCTTAGCCTTGGTTGGGCTATAAAATAATTATTCGTTACTGGAGGTAAAATGAAGAAATATATGGTTATTATTTTTCTTTTTATTGGGTGCATTTTCGCACATAAAGAAACAACACATCAATATATTACTAACGAAGCTTATAATTTATTAAAGACTGCACTTAATTATTCTATTCCCGAATACGATTTACATATGCATTCACAATTTGATCCTGCTGCAGGTGGTCCTTTCCAGTCACCATTTATTACACGGGGAGCTTATCGCGAAGACTTGGAAGATCCTGTATATAATATTTATATGGGTAATCCACCAACAATGTACGATGATGTTGGTGGAGAAGTAGCATTATTTGGAGAAACACTTGGTATAATTGTTCAACAATTAACAGGATTAAATTTCGACTTTTTTGTTAGCTCAACCCACTTTTGGAAAGTAGATGCTGGAGATAATCAATTGACAAAAATGTATGCTCAAACGCTTTTACGTGATTTTTTATATAAGAGTACCAAATTCTTATCAAAAGATTCAAAAGTATGCAAATGGTAATTTTGATTTGAATATTAACATAATATTGTATGGATTTTAAGGAGCTATTAATGAAACTGAATTATTCTTATTTAATTTTTGTAGTTTTTTTTACTGTGCAAATTGATGCACAAGTCATTCAGGATAAGGAATCGGACTCACATTTAAGCAAAGAAGATTTTTTCAGGATGTGTGACACAACGGTCGACCACAGTAAGGTGCAAGATGTATTGGCAAAACAGGATAGTATGCAAACTCAACCATCTGTCTTGGATTTACCAAAGAATGAAAAAATTGAAAAATTATCATACGGTGTGAAAGGCGGAATCGGATTCTGGGTAGCCTCACCTTTTGAAAAGTGGATAGAGTATTCATATCCAATAGGTTTTATGGTAGGGGTTTTTTGTGAAAATCATATTTCAGACCATTTTTCAATACTTAATGAATTATATTTTCAAAATAGTGTAACCTCTTTAAATCTTAATCTTGGACTGAATGATTCTTTTCAACAAGAGCTTCTTACTCAATACATACACTTGCCGTTTTTAGTTAAATACCAAACAGACTGGTTATGGGATACATATTTTAATTTGGGCGCTGGTTTTTCTTATCTGATCAATTCTGAATATACTAATCCTGCTTATGATGAAATTGATAGAAAGAGAAACGTCACAAGTAAAGTTCCAAGATTTAATATGACAATTGAGCTTGGATTTGGGGAAAGAATAAAATTAGATCATTCGTTTATGTTTTTTGAATTACGGACACAAATTAGCCTGATAAAAATTATTCCAAAAGATTTTGACTACCATTCTGTCAACGAGTGGAGAAATTACGCAATAATTCTCTTAATTAGTTATAGTTTATAAATCAATATTTATCCCATTAAACAATTATTCTAACGAGGTGAAGGCGATGCAAAGAATTTTAATAATACTTTCAATATTCTCACTGGGTTTATTTGCGCAATCAGGCACAAATGATGAGTTTTATCAATATCAGTGGAATCTCACAAAAATTTCGGCTTCTGCGGCCTGGACAATTACAACTGGGAGTCCTTCAATCATTATTGCAATTGTAGATCAGGGTGTTCAATCCAATCACCCTGATTTAATAAACAAGTTAGTAACTGGCTATGATGTTGAAAGTAATGATTATTCAACTGAACCATATCCTAATTTGACATATAGCTACCATGGAACAGCCAGTGCTGGTGTTGCAGCAGCAGTAACAAATAATTGGATAGGAATTGCAGGTGTGGGCTATAATTGCAAAATAATGCCTATTCAGGTTTCACATGACCAGTATTGGAATTCTGACAATTTTGCAGAGGCAATTATCTGGGCATCTGATCACGGTGCTGATGTTATTAGTATCAGCGGTGGAACTGATGAAGACACTGATGTGATTTCAGCAATAGATTACGCTACTTCAAATGGACGAGGAGGAAAAGGATGTATAGTTGTAAAATCAGCAGGAAATAGTGGCACTTTTGATCCACCTTATAATAAAATGCAATTCCCTGCTGAGTATTCTAAAGTACTCTCTGTTGGTGCTACAAATCAGAATGATGAAAGAATTAGTGAAAGTAGTTACGGACCTGAATTGGATGTTGTTGCGCCAAGCGTAGTTTATACTGCTGATCTTACAGGTACAAGCGGGTACACATTAGGAGACTACATGACTGATTACAATGGAACTTCCTCAGCAACACCACACGTAGCAGGTTTGGCCGGGCTTATTTTATCTGTAGACAATACAATTTCAGAGAATACAGTGAGAAATATTATTTGTCATACTGCTGATGATATTGCCTCCACTGGTTTTGATGAGTTCACAGGTTGGGGAAGGATAAATGCTTTTAGGGCAGTTAAAAGTGCTGATCGACAGTTCACCCTAGTAGGCATCTTACAAGATAATGAATTCTGGTGGGGCAATATAACGCTCGGTAATGAAGACGTAATTGTGCCTAACGGAGTTAAACTAACTATTCATTCCGCAGCAACCGTTAACCTTAACGGTCATTCCATCATTTCTACTGGCGGCACAATAATCGTCCAACCGGGCGCAACAATAAACGGGTTAAGAGCAAAACTAACAGCTAATCTTACACCCAGAGGATACTGCGGCTCAATCCAAACAGCGGTTAATTACGCGCAAGAGGTCAATGAAATTATTCTTGAGAACGGTAACTTTAATGAAAACGTTACAATAACAAATAAAGACATACTTGCAATATGGGGTGATTATTCGCAGAACTACACGCAGTTTGGAACTCTAACA
>CAZEXO010000339.1:0-3737 GCA_964516545.1 uncultured Melioribacteraceae bacterium | reverse complement strand
GTGTTGAAGCTGAAGTGATTAAAGAAAATGGTAACTGATGTATTTCTCGGTCTCGGTTCTAATAAAGGCAACAGGAAGAGGTTTATTACCAACGCAATTTTAGAACTTAAAGCCGATAAAAAAATAGAAATTGTAAATTGTTCTTCACTTTATGAAACAAAACCTTACGGCATAACGAAACAGGCTGATTTTCTGAACATGGTTGTCAAGATCAGTTGCGCTTATGATCCTGCTGAACTTTTTACACAGGTTAAGAGTATTGAAGATAAGCTGGGCAGGATAAAAGGTGAACGTTGGGGTCCTCGTGAGATTGATATCGATATTCTTTTTTACAGTAACATGATTATTAGAAAAGAATATTTGATTATTCCTCACAATGACTTGACAAACAGAGATTTTGTTTTGACGCCTCTTTGTGAAATCGCTCCGGATTTTTACCATCCGGTTTATAAGAAAAAAGTGTCCGAATTATTATCGGATAATCCGGCAAAAACTATTTTAAGTAAAATAAATTTCTCAATCGAATAAGTAATTGGAGTTCTATTGAAGGAAATCAGATTTATAGCAATTGAGGGAGTAATTGGTGCAGGTAAAACTTCACTGGCACATAAACTTTCCGAACGATTACGCGCGAATCTTATCCTTGAAGAATTTGAAACCAATCCCTTCCTTGGAAAATTTTACGACGACAGAAAACGTTTTGCTTTTCAGACTCAGATGTTTTTCCTTTTTAACAGATATAAACAACAACAACTTCTTAACCAGGAAGATCTGTTCTCTAATTTTATTGTTTCGGACTATATCTTTGATAAAGATAAAATTTTCGCTTATCTAAATCTCGAAAGCGAAGAACTGAAACTTTACGAAAATATTTATCCGATTCTCGAAAGAAATTTACGTAAGCCCGACCTGGTTATTTTCCTGCAATCAAGCACCGACAGGTTGATATACAACGTTAAAAAACGCGGAAGAAAAGTCGAGAGAGGATTAACACGTTCCTATATTAAAGATCTTAGCGAAGCTTATAATAATTTCTTTTTCAGATATTCGAGTACTCCGTTGCTCATTGTAAATACAACAGAAATTGATTTTGTGAACAACGAAAAAGATTTCGAGGAATTGTACGATCAAATTTTCAGAGAAGACAGGGGATTCATTGAATATTTCAACCCGGGTCCCAAGGTATAATCATGTCATTAGTAAGATTTATTTTATTTGCCCTGTTTTTTTATTTCATAATAAAAATAATTAAAATGTTTTTCAGGTTTCTTTCAACGCCTGAACAATCGCCGAAATCACCTAAGATCGAGAATGTTAATGAAAATAAAAAGTTTGATATTAAGTCCGATGACATTATTGAAGCTGATTTCGAGGAAATCAAAAACAACGATACTAAAGAATGAATTAAATGGCTAAATCCAATTTTGCAGCAAAATTTACTTTTTTTTTGCTGAAATTATTGTTTGAAGTGAAAGAATCAGCTTCCTTGTTCCTGAATAATCCCAGAAAAATTTTGGTGATTCGTCAACATAATCAGTTCGGTGATTTACTGGCGAGCGTCTCACTTTTCAGAGCCGTTAAAGAGACTTTTCCGGAAACTGAATTGTCAGTTATCGTATCACCGGATAATCATTACGCAATTGATAAAAATAAATTTATTGACAAGGTATTTCTTTTTGATAAATCCAGATTTCTCTCTCCGGAATATTTACAACAATTATGGAATTTTTTAAAACGTGAATATGATATTGTAATTACGCCGGCGACTGTTTCAATTTCCACCACGAGCTGTTTGCTTTCCCGACTGGCAAACGCGAAAATCAGAATCGGTCCGGAATCACTTGACGGTAAAAAAAATCCTGTTCATTTTCTGTTCAATAAAAAAGTAAAACTTGATTGGCGTAAACATCCGGATTCGCATGTCTCGGATTTTTGTCTCGATATTGTTCGTCCCTTTGGAATTAAAACCAGTAATTTTTCTTCAGAAATAACTTTTGATGAAACCGACTCAGATTATGCGCAGGCATTTATTCTGGAATATTTAAACGCCGGTGAGAAGAAAGTTTTTGGTTTTCATGTCGGGGCGGGAAAATCGCCGAATCGTTGGCCGCTTGACAGGTTTGCTGAAGTGATTACGTATCTCAAAGAAAAATATGATACCGCGATTTATTTAACAGGTAGTAAGAGTGATAAATTTGAGCTTGATTACTTACAGAATAAGCTGGGGTTTAAAGTAGAATTATTTATAAATCAATCAATTCCACGTTTAGCTGCCATGATTTCTGCGAGTCAGCTTTTTATAACGAATGATACCGGTGTAATGCATGTAGCGGGAACTACGGATACTCCTCAGATTTCATTGTTCGGTCCGACGAATCCTTTTAATTGGGCGCCAATCGGTAACAATAAGTACTTTTTGAGAAAATCGGAATTTATAAATGATATCTCAACCGAAGAAGTAATCAGCCTTTGTGAAAAATTACTTAATGAACAAATCGGAAAAAATGAATCATAAAACACTTGCCGCTATTGATATAGGAACAAATTCATTCCACCTCATTGTTGCTGAAATAAATAAGAACAGCAATTTTAAGATCATTGATCGTGAAAAAGAGGTCATACGACTCAGTGAGGGGAGTAAGTATGATATCAAAAATATTTTACCAGCCGCTTGCGACAGAGCTGTTGTTGCCCTGAAAAGATTCGCCGGAATTGCCCTTTCTCATAACGCTGAGATCCGAGCTGTTGCAACCAGTGCAGTACGCGAAGCATTTAACAGAAATGAATTTGTAAACAGAGTTTTTGAAGAAACCGGCGTTGAGATTGAAATTATCGACGGTCTGGAAGAAGCCAGGTTGATTTATCTGGGCGCATTAAAAGCTGTTCCGATATTCGATCAAAAATCCTTGTGCATTGATATCGGGGGTGGAAGCACTGAAATAATCCTTGGTTACCGCAGAAATGTACTTTTCTCAAACAGTCTGAAATTAGGCGCTGTTCGGCTTACGCAGAAGTTTTTCCCAGATTACATTATTACAAAAGAGAGAATTAATGAGTGTAAAAAATGGGTGACCGGTGAAATTTCTCAGGCTGTAGAACACATTAAGAACGCGGGATTTGATATTTGCGTGGGCACATCCGGCACTATCATGTCAGCCGGTCTAATTGTGCTGGCCAATCAAAAGAAAAAAATTCCTGTCACCGGAATACTGAATAACCATATTATTACTTATGATGAGCTCAATGAGGTTTATCATTTTACAAATGAAAATGAGACCTTTGACGAAAGAAAAAAAATAAAAGGATTGGATTCGGAACGCGCAGATATTTTCCCGGCCGGGATGATAATTTTAATGACAAGTCTGAAAGCTCTGAATATTAAGCAAATCCTGGTATCTGGATATTCTTTACGTGAGGGAATTATTATCGATACTCTTCAAAAAAGAGAAAGTAATGAAAGTTATTCTGCATCATCAAACATTCGCTTGGAAAGCATTAATCATCTGGCCGAATTGTCAAATTTCGATCAGAATCATTGCCGACATGTAGCCAACCTGGCTATGCAGATTTTTGATCAGACGATTCATCTGCACAGGTTGAATAATCAACATCGTGAATATCTTGAAGCTGCCGCGCTTTTACACGATATCGGATATCATATTGGTCATGCCCGGCATCATGTACATTCAAGTTATATTATAAAAAACAGCGAGTTGCTGGGGTTTAATGAAAAAGAA
>CAZEXO010000338.1:2848-3758 GCA_964516545.1 uncultured Melioribacteraceae bacterium | reverse complement strand
TTTTCCTCACAATGCAGACGTACCTGAAAAATTCCGAAAAGCTCTCATCAATTACGAAGACAAAAGATTTTATCTTCATAACGGAGTTGATGCGCCTTCAGTAGTAAGAGCCGTTTACCAAAATCTTATTCGCGTAAGGGTATTCAGCGGCGCGAGTACAATAACCATGCAGACAATAAGATTATCCAGACAGAACAAGAACAGATCGCTATTTGAAAAAATTATCGAAAGTGTTTTAGCTCTTCGTCTGGAATTAACTTACAGTAAAAAAGAAATTCTTGCGCTGTACTCTTCAAACGCTCCATTCGGCGGGAATGTTGTCGGTCTTAACGCGGCGTCATGGCGTTATTTCGGTCGTTCACCCGATAAATTATCATGGGCTGAAACTGCTACTCTTGCTGTTCTTCCGAATAATCCTTCTTTGGTTCATCCGGGGAAAAACAGATCGGTATTAAAGTCTAAAAGGAATTTTTTACTTCATGAATTATTCTCCGAGGGAATAATCGATTCACTCACCTATAAACTTTCACTGAGTGAAGAGGTGCCGGTTACTCCTCAAAAACTTCCCTCGCTAGCGCCGCATCTTCTGGACAGGGTTTATACAGAGCAGGCGCCGAAAGTAAAAAATAAATTTACACGAGTAGTTACAACGATAAATTCCGAATTTCAAATCCGGGCTAATGAAATACTGGATCGTCACTATCAACGATTATCAGACAACGGAATTTACAATGCCTCGGCTCTGATAATTGATAATCACAGCGGGAATGTACTTGCTTATACCGGCAATGTCGGAAATCCCGCGGATAAAACTCACGGCAGTTCAGTTGATATTATAACTTCGCGAAGAAGTTCAGGAAGTATATTAAAACCATTTCTCTTTGCCGCGCTAATGGATGAAGGAAGCATA
>CAZEXO010000338.1:323-2838 GCA_964516545.1 uncultured Melioribacteraceae bacterium | reverse complement strand
ATTCGCTGATTGAAGATGTCCCCACAAAGTTCGGAGGATTCCGCCCGCTAAATTTCACGAATGATTATGACGGGGCTGTGCCGGCAGGTGAAGCTTTGGCAAGATCATTAAATGTTCCGGCGGTGAGACTTCTTCAGGAGTATGGCGTGGAACGATTCCATTTCCTCCTGAAAAAACTCGGCGTAAACTCGCTTCAGTATTCGCCGTCGCATTATGGTTTATCATTAATTCTCGGCGGAGCGGAAATAACTCTCTGGGATATCGCGGGAATATATTCAGCCATGGCGAGAACTCTGAATCACTTTCATGAAAACAAAGAGAAACATTACCGGTTAAATGAATTTCATCCGCTCAATTTCGAATCAGTTTTGAAAGACTCAGCTTATCAATTTGAAGAAACTGAAAACGCGCCCGGATTAACTGCCGCTTCGGTCTGGTTTGTATTTCAGGCGTTAACCGAAGCAAATCGTCCCAGCGAAGAAGGATCATGGCTTTATTTTGAATCATCAAAAACAATTGCCTGGAAGACAGGAACGAGTCAGGGATTCCGCGACGCGTGGTCGGTGGGCTGCACACCAGATTTTACCGTGGCCGTGTGGGCGGGAAATGCCGATGGCGAAGGGCGACCTTTATTAACAGGCGTATCAGCCGCCGCACCGATTATGTTTGATCTTTTTGATTTTCTTCCCACAACAAAAAAATGGTTTGATGAACCCGTGGAAGAAATGACAATGGAAGAGATTTGCGTGCAGAGCGGTTACCGGGCGGGTGAAAATTGTCAGGAAAAAGTTCGTCGGTTGATTCCCCGAACAGGCTTAAAATCAATTCCCTGTCCCTACCATGTAATCGTTCATCTTGAAAAGACCGAACAATGGCGGGTTAACAGCTCGTTTATTTCACCGGATGATTTTGTGAATAAATCATGGTTTGTTTTACCGCCGCGGATGGAATGGTTTTATAAAAACAAAAATTCCGATTATGTCACACTGCCTCCCTATCATCCCTTATGCATCGGCGATCATAATATTCTTTCCATGGAATTGATTTATCCCCAGCCGAACATGAAAATATTCGTACCTGTGGAGCTTGACGGCAGAACAGGGGGCGCTGTTTTCGAAGCCGCGCATCGCGAACCACATACACAGATTCACTGGCATCTCGATGAACAATTTATCGGTACAACACAAATTTATCATCAAATACCTGTCTCACCCGCGCCGGGCAAGCATAAACTCGTGCTTGTCGATGAAAATGGAGAGAGAATTGAAAGATGGTTTGAGATTGTGAAGTAGTCTCTAACAAAAGTTTTAAAACTTTCTACTTTCGTACTTTTCACGTATATTAAAACCACTTGGGAAACCCCTCTGAGAAGAACCCAAAGACTATCTCCGATTCCACGAGTTTATTATATGATGAGTTTCGGATTTCTATTATTCCCTTTTATAAAATAATTAAAGAATCCGTTTCAAAAAAATAAAATGATTTACGTAGACCCTTAGCTAATTACATGGTTTGTACGGAGGAGTATAAATTGATAATAACCAAACATAACATACCACTTTATTTTCGGAACTAATTTATAATTGACGTCAATTCGCAGAACAGAAATAATATTTACCTGGAGAATAAAATGGAAAAGAAAGCTATTATTTTCACACACCTGCCTCATAGAATGAAAAGTGAAACGGATTCTTATGATTCGACCGTTCGGACAAATCTGATAGATAGATTTGTGCCTTATTATGAAGAATATTTGAAGTGTAGGAATGTTGGTTTGATTTATGTTTACGTTGATACTGGAATTCAACTGACTCTGGAGCATTTACTGGAAATAAAAGCTGGAGAAAAAATTCCTTTGATGTATTCCATAGCAGAACTTGAGTTTGAGCAGAATACAAGAAACTGTCTTAAATTGGCCGTCAGACAAGCAAAGCAAAATCTGAAAAATTCAGGGCAATGCCCTGAAGTAACTCCGAAATTCCAATTCATCGGACTGCCCCATCTTTCTGCACTAATAAATTCATTTTATAAAAACAATCCGGAGTTACTGAAATATCTTGCCGGACCAAATAAAAAATTCACATATGATTCGCCTAAATTTGTTGAATCAATTATTCGACTGGGAAGAGAAGAACAATATCCGATTCTTCGGTTTGATGCCGATGTAAAAGTAAATGAGGAAGGTATTCAGAAAATTCTGGATGAGGTTTTCAAGATACCACAGAAGGCTTTTGCCTTTTTATCCGGCGGGTATGGAAAATTAGACGCCCCCCTTGATCCGGTAAATGACTTTGCTGTCCGCCTTCATTGGCTTGTAGATGTTGATAAATATAATAAAGGACAAAATACCAAGAATGCCGAATTAATAGAAGAAAGTCTGGATGAGAACGGGTACACATTTTTGCGCGATCTTGGAGAAATAGGGGCAACGCAATTAGCACAGAATTATTCTACAAGTTTGGCGATGAATGCTTTTATCAAAAATAACAGAGAAGGCAAATCCGCTAATAGAAAT
>CAZEXO010000338.1:0-313 GCA_964516545.1 uncultured Melioribacteraceae bacterium | reverse complement strand
AAATTGTCAACAGGTAATATCAGGAGCTGGTTTATTTATGACAAAAAATGCTATTGAAGTGTTGCCTCCCTTTATGTCGTTTCAGAATCTGACAATCTGGGTTGATGATCATCTTAAACGCAGATTACATGAAGCCCTCGGACAAATGAGTAAGAAGAATCTGGAACATATAAATGATGCGCTTTTTCATCAGGACAGACATCCCGAAGGAATAAAGAAAATTGCCAATCAAGACATTGATGGAAAAAAAATGTTGAATGATTATTTTGACAGATTATTCTGATTTGACTTTTACTGAAAAAAATGGAGTTTT
>CAZEXO010000337.1:0-3764 GCA_964516545.1 uncultured Melioribacteraceae bacterium | reverse complement strand
AATAACCATTTCGTCATATTTCTCATCGAAAATTGCTTTAGTTAAAATTTCTTCAACATTCTGATGATAACCCTGAGTAAGGAATTCATAAGCTTCAGCTACTCTCTCGGGGGTTCTCAATAACCCCTGACGTTCTGGGTCTTCACCGAGTAAGTCCAAAATATTTTTCACATTCTTCTTAATTTCATCTTTGTTCAAACTCATCAACCACCTCTGTATTCGATGTAATTATTTTCCGTTTCATAAAGTTTGATTGAGAATAATTTTCCTGATGGGATTTTATTTTCGAGTTGTTCCCAGATTCCCTTTGCTATATTTTCACCCGTAGGCACAATGTTCCTGAGAAAATCCACATCGATGTTCATATTTTTATGGTCTAATTTCGAGATTACATTTTCGCGTACAATTTTTTTCAGTAGCTTTAGATCAATAACATAACCGGTTTTAGGATCAACCTCACCAGCTACAACTACTTCAACAATGTAATTATGTCCATGACCGTTCGGACTATTACACTTATCATAAATTTTTTCATTCTCTTCATCCGTCAATTCCGGATTATGAAGTCGGTGTGAAGCGCTGAATATTTCCCTTCTCGTTACATAGATCATTCTATTTTTCTTTTAGAAGTTTTAGAATTTCGTTTACATGTCCGGTTACTTTTACTTTTGGGAAAATTTTCAGAATCTTTCCTTCTTCATCAAGGATAAAAGTCGTTCTCTCAATTCCCATGTATTTTTTACCGTACATGCTTTTTTCTTTCCAGACGCCATATTTTTCAACAACTGATTTTTCTTCATCGCTAAGAAGAGTGAATGGCAAATCATATTTATCGCTGAATTTTTTATGCGATTCAACCGAATCAACGCTTATCCCCAAAACTGCAACTCCGAGTTTTTTAAAATCAGGATGATTATCCCTGAAATCGCAGGCTTCCTGAGTGCAGCCTGACGTCATATCTTTGGGATAAAAATACAGAATTACCTTAGTGCCTGAAAAATCTTTCAGTGAGATTTTATTTCCGCTACTATTCTTCAATGTAAACGACGGAGCCTTTTTACCTTCTTCAATCATTGTATCCTCTAAGACTTAGCTTAAATAGACGAAACATTTTGAAATGCTTCCCGGTTCATAATAAACATCAAAGAGTTGTAAAGAATGAATCAAAGATAATCAATGCCGTTTCAAATTAAAACCGATATGAAAAATGATCGGAAAAATTCCTCTCCTTCATTTAGTCAGAGAATATATTTTCCCTTCATGTCTTCAAGCCCTGCCTTGCAGTCAATTGGTGGCAGAAAAATTTAAACATTTTTTTGCCACCTGATTAACGAGGCGAGAAAATAGAAACTTCAACCGGAGACTTTTTATTGCAGCTCTTTTAGAACATCCTGTATTTTTTCGTAGCTTGGTTCGTTCCCTGCATCTTCAAGTACTTCAGTGTAACGAATCACTCCGGTTTTATCAACAACAAATGCCGAACGTTTTGCCACACCCTTGAAGTCAAGTTTACCCGGAACAAAAACATCGTAATATGCCTGATATTTCTGAGCAACCTCTTTGTTGAAATCGCTTAACAACGGAAACTGGAACTTGTGTTTTTCAACCCAAAGTTTTTGGGAAAACGGACTATCAACACTGATTGCCAGAATCTGGGCATTAAGGTCGGCATATCGTGAAAGTCCATCGCCGATTGTACATAATTCTTTTTCGCACACTGATGTATTCACCAAGGGGAAAAACAAAATCACAACATTTTTCTTATCCCTGAAACTGCTTAATGTAATATCTTCCAGCGCATGATTTTTCAGTGTGAAGTCCGGTGCCTTATCACCTATTTTAAGTGCCATTTCTACTCCTCATTTTTAATTGTTATAATTTTCATATAAAAAATCAGTTCAGTTTCCAGCCTATTTTAACCTTCACCTGAAATTCAACTTCATCATTTTCCGTTACCCGTCCCCGCTCTTCAATAACCTCAAACCAGCCAACTTTTTTTTCCTGGTTGGCTTCCAAAACCACTGATTTAACAGCCTTTGCAATTGATTCGGTGGAAACTCCAACACGTTCAACAACTTCAAAATTTCCCATTTTT
Organism: uncultured Melioribacteraceae bacterium; assembly: GCA_964516545.1. GTDB lineage: Bacteria > Bacteroidota > Ignavibacteria > Ignavibacteriales > Melioribacteraceae > JAHISV01. Next base: position 1,669 of record CAZEXO010000337.1, on the reverse strand, counting down.
AGACTCCGTTTTTGTATGTTACTTTATATACATGAAAGCTTAACAAAAAATTTGTTTAATAGTTCAATTCCGGGGGCAACTTTCCAGAAGTTAATTTTTACACTTAAATCATTCCAAAATCACCGAGGATTACTGTGGAACTGAGTTGAATTCTTTTTGGTTGATGCTGTGAATTAATTTATCTTTCCGAAAAACATTGACAGATTCGAGGTAGAAATGAGAAAATTTTTTATTGTTCTTTTATTACTCCCACTTTTATTGATAGCGCAGAATGGAAACAATAATCCCGAGATAACAGCCGATGAAATTCTACAACATATTAATTACCTCGCCTCCGATGAACTTGAAGGAAGATTCACGGGAAGTAAAGGAGAAAAGTTAGCTGCAGAATATATTGTTAAGGAATTTGAATCTTACGGATTAAAACCGTTCTTCAATGACAGTTATTTTCAAAAGTTTCCCTTCATTGAAGATGTTGTTTTAACCGAGAATAACCACCTCTCGTTAACAATCAAAGATAAGAGCTATACACCTGAAATGAACAAAGACTATAGAACCGCACCATTTTCCGGGAAAACAAATTTGACGACAGAGGTTGTGTTTGCAGGATATGGAATCTCTGCGCCTATGTTCAACTATGATGATTATGAGGGACTGGATGTGACAGGAAAATTCGTACTCGTTATGCGAAATCATCCTGAATCTGACAGCGCTGAATCGAAGTTTGAAAGATTTGCATCCTTACGCGCGAAAAGCGCTAACGCTAAAGATAAAGGCGCTGCCGGAATTCTTCTTCTGAACGAAAACATTTTTTACCCTAAGAGTGATGAATTAATTTCCCTGAAATATGACGGCGCTCCGGCAATGAAAGATTTTGCAGTAATTCACCTTACGAAAAATTTCGCTGATATTATTTTTTCCGCTCTTGGAAAAGATTATAAACTTATTCAATCTGAAATAAATAAAAATAAGACACCTGCTTCTTTTGAATTGAAAGATGTTAGAATTTCTGTAAGTACGGAAATTAAGGAAATTCAGCAGTTTGGGCATAATGTAGCTGCGATACTCGAAAGTGAAAATCCTCAATACTCAGACGAATATATTGTTATCGGCGGGCATTATGATCATTTAGGTTACGGACAAACCGGATCGCGTTACACAGGTTCGCCAATGCCGATTCACAACGGCGCTGATGACAACGCAAGCGGAACAACAGGCATTCTTGAACTGGCTGAAAAGTTTGCTTCCATTCGTGAGAGAATTAATCGCAATATTATATTTATTGCTTTCTCGGGCGAGGAGCTGGGTCTTCTCGGATCGAATTATTTTGTAAATAATCCTCCCGTCTCTATAGAAAAAATGGTCGCAATGTTAAACATGGACATGATTGGCAGAGTTACTGATAATAACCTTACAATCATAGGAACTGGTACTTCGAGTATTTGGAAAAAACTAATCGAGAAAAATAATTCATACGGATTTAAACTTACTCTTAACGATGACGGCTGGGGCGGAAGCGATCACACTGCATTCACGACAAAAAATATTCCGGTGCTTTTTTTCTTCAGTGGAATTCACACAGATTATCACATGCCTAATGATGATCCTGAATTTATTAATTCCAAAGGAGAAGAAGACGTTGTGAAATTTATTCATGATATCATCCTTG
>CAZEXO010000336.1:0-3777 GCA_964516545.1 uncultured Melioribacteraceae bacterium | reverse complement strand
TCAGGCTCCAGCTCGATGGCCTTTGAAAAATTTGCGACAGCATTGGTGTCGCTTGTCGAATCACGCAAAACTCCGATGCCGAAGTTCGCCAAAGCTTCCGCGAGATTGGTATCATTCGGCTCAAGGTGCCATTTCTTGCCGGCATTGCCATCCCTGCTCGCGCGGCCAACGTTTTGACAGCCGGAAGATAGAAATATGATTACAGAAGCAACGACACCAAGTCTAAGTGCATGTTTTGCCGGCATGGCCATGTTTCGTGGGGCATATTTACTACTTATTGATGTTTTTATGCCGATCCGCTTTTAAACGCTTGCTGCGTTTATGTTTCGACATTTTTTTCAAACGCCATTTTTTGACTGAGCCCATTTAACTCCTTTCATTAGTATTGTATTTTTTTGACTACGAGCATTTGTAAAGGTTAACAGAACTTTGGAAACTTATTCTAATCAACCCGCTACTATACATTTTTTTTCACCTTAAATCTCAGCACTGTTTTTAACTTTTCCGGTAAAACCTTCCGGGCGTCAGACAAATAAATTTCACGATGTTTTTTGGATTCTCTTATGAGTCCGTTACCTGCGCAAAAATCTTCCATCAATTTAAATGAGACAGGTTCATCGTCGTAACTTCCTGAATGCAGCATTTGAACGCATTCCCCTTCTTCAATCGTAACAAATTTCACCTTATCCAAAAGAACATTCTGTTTTTTCTTCTTTGTTCTCTCAATTATTTCTTCGGCAAAATCATTCGTAACAAATTCCGGCTGTCTTATCATCAAGTTGAAAACAAGTGTATTTTTATCCAGCTTTCCGGTAAAATTTTTCTTAGTCTCTTCAGAAATATCCCAAACTCCTTCGAGTGGATAAACAGAATATTCAAAATAATCAGGCGGTGCTAATCCCGATTTTGGGGACATCTTAACAGCATAAGCCAGTGAGTAAAGCGTTGCAATATAATCGCCAAAAAATTCATCATTGGGATTCCCTTCTCCTTCAACAGCAAAAAAGTTAAACGAAGGAATAGTCACTTTTTCAGGTTTGTTTTTGGGGAGATAAATTTCTTTTTCGTTTCTCTTCCACTCATATTTCATTTATAGCTTAGCTCCGGTTCTATGTGCAAATTAATTTATCGTTTATCCTTCCAGTTCCACCATTTCAATTTTTCTTTTTCTCTATGCTCTTCATCAGTTTCGGCATAGTATACCGCGCATCGAAAAACATAGAGCAAACATCTGTCCTGAATTACTCCTGCCTGCTTGTTCGATTGTTCATAAAGCCATTCCGGCGATTGTCCTTTTAAATCCGATACCTTTGTAATACCGATATCCCAAAGATCTTTCGCGATACTCTTACCTACTCCCGGGATCGACGTAAGCTGTTCGGATGTTTGCCTGTTTTTCATTTCAGCACTCTTAGGATCAGTTTTTAAGATAGAACATTATATCTGTTTGTAATTCTGCAGGCGGAGTAACACCCGGATCGTTTGGATAACTTTCGCAGACTATTCCCGCTGTTGCAATTTTATTTTCACTTATATAAGCCATGGCTTCTTTATAAGTTTTTTCCAGTTCGTTATATGGACCGATATGAGTAACCATCATAACTTTTCCTCCGGGCACTTCACTGCTTTTAATGTTCTCTTTCACGGCATATTTCTCAGCAACCGGAAAACCGATCTCCACATCCAGATCATTCAAATCCATGTTGTAATAAATAACAAATGGAACGCCTGTACATTTTGCATTTACTTCACCGATATACTTACCGATAATTCCATATGCTATTCCTATGGTCTCGGGTAAATTTTGCAAAGAGGTTCTTGTCCTTATTACTAATGACGTTTGTGGTGCAATTTCTTTTGTTTCATATTTCAATGACATGTTAACTCTCCGTATCATTCTAAAATTAAAAATGTTTCATGACCAACAAGGGGAATGTTTTAATCTTTTGTCCATGCAGGCATGGCTTTAAGATAATAGTCCGCTCGTTTCATAAAATCGACGTTATCTTTTTTCGGCGCAAAACTTTCGAGCCATTGTGCAAAAGCCTGTTGAATAGTCTCATGTGATTTCAGAACACCGTTTTCATCAGCACAGAAGTTGCAGAATTTATTAGTTGCTTTGTTCGCGTATTCAGGCATTATCGGCATTCCGCACGATTGACAAAATTTAGGCATAATTCCCTCCAATATTTTTGGAATTTTAAGATTTGTTATTTAGTCTTCCGCCCATGCAGGCATTGATTTCATGTAGTAGTCGGCTCTCTTCAGAAAATTCGAAGTTGTGTTTGTTGTGTCAAGACTTTTCAGCCAGTCGGCAATTCCTTCCTGAACAACTTTGCGTTCTTTCAATTTACCTTTTTCATCTGCACAATATTTGCAGAATTTTTCGGATGCTGTATTCATAAATTGTTCGCTCAAAGGCGCGCCGCATGAAAAACAGTACTTATCCATTTTTACTCCTTTTGATTGTTAAAGAAAATTTACAACCAAAAGATAAATCAGGAGTGTGACAGCATTATGTCATGTTTGTAGAGGGATAAAATTTTTTGGGCTTTTTCTGTAATTGTTTTTTTGAGATGTTCCGGCTCAATCACTTCAATGCATTCTGCAAATCCTAAAATGAAAGAATACATCCATTCATCTTCAGGAAAATTAACGCGAACTATCATTTCACCGTTTTCAAGATATTCAATTACTTCCTCGTCAAAATATTCCTCAACTTTCATTCTTACCTCGGGAGAAAATTTAAGAACCAGATTAATCAGCGGAGTTGATTCGAAAGAAGATGACGAGTGTTCGTCGTAAGTAACATTTTTCCGTTTGAAATTTTTATCAGTGACAACAAGCTCTTTTATACGCGACAGTCTGAACAGCCGAAAATCATTTTTCAATTTACAGAAAGCGAAAATATACCACGCGTAACCTTTGAACAAAAGCGTCATTGGCTCAACAGTCCGTCGTGCAATTTCGCCCTTGTAATTATTGTATGTAAACTCAATCAGCAATGACTTAACAATTGCCTCATGAATAACCTTAACATGCCTCTTTTGTTTTTCGCGATACCCCCAAGGCTGGATATCAACGGTAATGTGTTGAAGATATTGCTGCAACTGTGTCGTTTTATCCTGCGGAACAAGATTGGTGATTTTTTCAATAGCTGTGTCGAGCTCTTTATCTTCGAGAGTTGAGTTTATGCCTTTAAGCGCGGAAAGCATTGAGAGCATATCCTGGAACGTGAGCAACTGTCGGTCAAGCTTAAAATTGTTCATGATTCCAAATCCGCCGTTATTGCCGGAATAAGCAATGATAGGAATCCCCGCCATGTTGATTGCTTCGATGTCGCGGTAAATCGTGCGAACAGAAACTTCATACTTGTCGGAAAGTTCGCGCGCGCTTATTCTGTCTTTGTTTAAAAGCATTACTGTAATGCCGAGCATTCGGTCGATACGCATAGGTAACTTGTAATTTGTTAGTAATTAAGTTGCTTAGATAGTGAATAATTCTGTGTCGTACAATAGGAATTCGCTTCGCTGTAATTCGATAGTAATAATAGTAGTCATTCGCTTCGCTGTAGTTCAATGGTAATTCTTCGTTTTATATTATATCATGATTTAATTTCCACTGAATTACTATCGCATGACTATTGAATTACCACTGAATTACCATTACATGACTATTGAATTTCTATTGAATTCCCATTGAACGTCCATCGGCTATTCCCCCATTATTGTTATTACTATCTTCCGCGACCCGCCATAGTTACGATGTTCACAAAGA
>CAZEXO010000335.1:0-3779 GCA_964516545.1 uncultured Melioribacteraceae bacterium | reverse complement strand
CATTGTAGCCGCTTTTTCAATTTGTCGCAAAGCAGTCTCGAATTTTCGTTTCTGAGCGCTTTCGGTCTTTGATCTTAAGCTTTCGATATTCTGCAGAATTCTTTCTTTGGTTTTTTCCGACAGATCAGGCAGAGTTTGATCAATCTCCGATATCTCATTTTTCAACTCGTCAATAATTCCGGATAGTTTTTGATTTGATTTCTCAAAGATGTCATTAATATCTTTATGCGAAAGCATCTGAATTATCTGCTTCGAAAGTTCCTCCGGGTTGCTGTAAATGTCCTTGATAGTGATACCATATTTCGTGAGAATATCTTTTATATTTTTCTCAAGAATTGTTGCCGATGAGCGGGGATATATAATTGGTTTTTCAATTCCGAAACTATCATAAAGAGAATTTATCTGAGCGAAGTAGCTTATCTCGCCAGGACCGCCGATATAAAAAGCAGTAGGGAAAATGTAATCCTGACAAATGGGGCGAAGGATAACATTTGCACTCACTTTATCCGGTCTGTCATTTATTTTTTGAAGAAGAACCTCCTCGGTGATGGTAGATCTTTTTCCCTTAAAACGATAACCTTCATCAGCCGGGTCAATTGCCAGGCGTTCTTTGTTTTCAATCATGAATAAATTTATCGGACGAATTTTAACCTGAGCATGATATTTGTCTTCAAGTTCAGCGCTTCTGAGAACAAGTTTATCGGCATGCGAGCGGTAATTTTTCAATTCATGCAAAAAGACATCTTTAAGTTTTTCTTTAACAGGTTTGTCACCCGGGTCGAAAATAATTAGTCCGTATTCATCGAAAAATTTGAATAACAGATCGAAAAAAGCATCCTTAAATGTTGTTCCGGTAAAGTACGCCGATTTCAGCGCAGCAAAAAGTTCATCCTTAAAATCAGAGGGACGAAGAATTTCGTGCAACTGATTAGTGAATAAATCAATGTTATTATCAAACTCCTTTACGCCCATACTTCCTCTGTTCGTTTCTTCAGGAAGTCCGTCATCATAATTTACAGAAGCAAGATTATTATTCTGGGCAAACACTTTAATATATCTGATTTCATCAAAGTCATGATCGTCGCCTTCAAGCCAGAAAACCGGAACGAAGTTGAAGTCGTTATGATTTTCTTTTAATTGACGAGCGAGCTTAATTGCGGTTATGATTTTATAAAACGTATAAAGCGGACCTCCGTAAATGCCAAGTTGTTGTCCGGTAATAACGGCGAGAGTTTTTGGATCCCTGAGCAACTCAATGTTGGTTCTTGTCATATTACACGCATCAATGCCTACATATTGCCTCTTAATTAAACCGTGAAGCTCGTTTCTTTTTAATTTATGTTTGGCAAGAACTGCGTTAAAATGTTCTTCAAATTTTTCGGTCTCTCGGAAATTCTTTCCGAAAAATTCGGCTACTTTGTCAAAATTATAAAGGTAATCAAGAAATAAGGGTTGGTGCCCTGGAATTTCTGTGAAATTTAAGTACATTTTTTCTCCAGTTCCAATGTTAAATTTTGTTTACGAAGTACATAAAAAAATAATAAGAATTTACCATAAAACTAAACAATATTATGAAATAATTTCATTTTGAACACCAACGAAACACATTTTGTTCTAAAAATAATATCACTATTTTTTAGCGCGATAAATTTAGGGGGAATAAAAAAAATTAACATACAGTTTTCATTAGGAGGTACCAGTGAGTGAATATGTAATCTCGGTTGATTTGGGCGGGACGAATATTTTAGCAGCATTAATCGACAAAGAGAATAACATTATCGAAAGAGAAAAGAAAACAACTGATATCAAAGCCGGTGGAGACGGTATTGTGAAAAGCATTTCCGAATCGATAAAAAACCTCATCGAGAAAACGAAACTGACAGAGGAAAAAATAAAAGGCCTTTGTATCGGAGTTCCGGGAATTATTAATCCTTTTGAAGGAATAATCTATAACGCGCCCAATCTTTTCCTGAAAGATTACAACATCAAAAATGAATTTCGTAAATATCTCAATCTGCCTGTATATATTGAAAATGACGTGAACCTTGCCGGTCTGGGTATCAAACGAAAAGAGTACAATAACGAAGTGAAAAATATGCTTGTCCTCTTTATTGGAACAGGCATCGGAGCCGCAATTATTTTAAACGGGAAACTTTACAGAGGTTCAACTTTTTTTGCCGGTGAAGCAGGACATATGATGCTGAATACGAAAAAGATCAGAAATTCCGATAACAACATTTCGTTTGAGAATTTTGCCAGCCGAACGGCTATTGTAAAAAGAATAACCGATGATATTAAAAAAGGGAAGAAAAGTGTTCTCAAAGATTTGGTTCTTGAGGATAAGAGGATTAAGAGCAGAACTCTGGCGAATGCGCTTTTTGAAGGCGACAAGGTTGTTGTTGAGCATGTATCTGAATCATGTAAAATTATAGGCAATGTTCTCGGTAACATTCAGACTCTGATGAATTTCGATACGATTGTACTTGGCGGCGGCGTTATTGAAGCGATGGGAAATTTTATGGTGGCTGAAATTGAAAAGTCATTCCACAAATTTGTATTCGATAAAACCGGGAAAGATATTAAAATTATTCCGACCGGCATCGGTGATGACGCCCCACTTTACGGCGGCTGGGAAGTAATTAACGAAGGTTATGAATTAAATATCAAATAACTTTTCTTTGTCGGATAGTTCTTCGGATAATAACGACCATTCATCATAAGCGTTTTCAAGTTCGGCTTTGATAGTTGTGTAAGCTTCATTTTTTATTTTAGATTTTTGAGAATTGCTGAAAATTTCAGGATCGGCAAGTTCATTCTCAATTTGTTTTTTTTCATCTTCCAGACCAGCAATTTTATTTTCGAGTTTCTCTAAACTGATTTTTAAGTCTTTTGTTGCTTCATATTTTTTCTTACGCAGTTCGGCTTCCTGACGCTTCTGGGATCTCCTGTCGATTTTTTCCGAAACAGATTCCTTAACCCGCGTGGTTACCGTGGAATTTTCTTCTTTTATTTTTACCAGATAATAATCAATACCGCCATGATAACATTTAACGAAATGATTTCTTACCTCAAAAACTTTGTTCACGATCGGACGTAGAAAATCTATATCGTGAGATACCAGCACAAGCGATCCGCTGAATTCCATCAAAGCTTCCTGCAAGATGGCTTTGGAATTAAAATCAAGATGATTTGTAGGTTCATCCAATACAATCAGGTTCGATTTGGTGAGTAAAATTTGCGCCAAAGCTACCCGACTTTTTTCTCCACCGGAAAGAACCGATACTTTTTTGAAAACATCATCTCCCGTAAAAAGAAATGAACCGAGGACAGTTCTCAACTGAGGTATTGTCAGTTCTTCAGATATATCCGAAACCGAATCAAGAATATCTTTTTCAAGATCGAGATTTTCGGCTACTTCCTGAGCGTAATAGGAAATTAGAGTGTTGTAACCGGTTATGATTTCACCGGAATCAGGAGTAAGTCTGTTCGCGATAATTTTTGAAAGTGTAGTTTTACCGGCGCCATTCGGTCCGACAAAAGCAATTTTCTCACCCCGCTCAATTGAAAGATCAATTTCTTTCAGTACGAGATTTGTTCCGAAAGATTTAGTTATCTTTTTTAACTCAACGGGTATTGCACCGCTTCTCGGTGGTTCAGGGAACCGAACACGTATTTTCCCTTCGTCATCGCCGAGCTGAATTCGGTCAATTTTTTCCAGTTGTTTAATACGGCTTTGTACTTGTTTTGCTTTCGAGCTTTTATACCTGAATCTTTCGATG
>CAZEXO010000334.1:0-3811 GCA_964516545.1 uncultured Melioribacteraceae bacterium | reverse complement strand
AGCGCTGTTACCACCGATGGCGATTTACTGCGTTTTGCGAATGATAAAACGTATGAGTATTTCACTGACTTCAATGACAATAATGCAAAGTATCTTCTTTTCAAAAAGGGAAAAAGTCAGATTACTTTGTACGAACTTCATGATAAATCAAGTACCGTTCCCGGGAAAAAAGAATTAAGCGGTTTGCCGAGAGATATTTTAAGAAATGGTGTAATAGTTCTCTATCTTGAAAGTTATTTATTCGACCCTGATATTTGTACAGGAAGTAGTTGCGATAATGTCGGGCTAGAACAAAGAAATAATCTGAAGGCATTGATTGTAAGAAACAGCGATCTGACAAATCTACTTCAAACATTACCTTCATTCTCTGCATGTGTGGAAAAAATACGCGGAATTAAAATTAAAAAAGTTGCTCTGCAGAAAGAGGCTGTAAATTCATTTAATAATCTATCCGGAGCTTATATCAGTTCGTCGGAAAGAACTGTTGCAGAGATAGAAAAAATTCTAACAAGCAGTTTTGAATCATGCAGGGGTTTAGCGGGTGAAATGTGGGATGGCGAACTTCCATTTATGGAGTGGAAAAATACCATCGCCAAATCTCTTGAAACAGTGAAAAAAAATAAAACCGGCTTCCAGTATTTTTATGATTTCATTAAAGATTTTGTCTCCGCGTTAAATGAATTTGCCGATGAGGTTGAAAACAATAATTATTTTGGTCAACCCGGTGCTGCGGCTTTTCCAAAACATGTTTGTCTTGGTTCCTTCAAAACAGATAATTCAAACGCATACGAGACTTACCGTCACGGTACATATCCCTCCCGGCTCATAAAAAATGTCAACATTAAAAAACTACGGTTCCTTTTCCTCAGACTTCACAGAATGATTATAAACCTGAATTTAACCTTTGCAAACCTGAAGGTAAGTATTTATCCTGAGCGGGTATGCTGTCCTAAACTTGGTGAAAAAGTTATTCCTGTTTATTACAATTATGACAGGCATAATCCGCTGAATGAATCCTGGAATTATTCTTACAATGTGAGCAACAGAAATAAAGAAGTACTTTCATTTAATATAACAGATTATAATACTTCGGACTATGCAAAAGATCCGCTGAGTTATGAGTATGATGACTGCAAATTTTTCAGAATCGGCGGTCATATAAATATGACTTATGAAAAAGCTCAGGCTGAAATAGAAGGATTTATAAAAAAATATAATCTTCCCGTAAAAGTCATGTCCCTTCAGGTTGAGAATGATTTAACATTAATTCCGAGCAGACCATCGAAAAAATTCAGGGATGTCCGGCTGCTTCATAAAGTTTATCGTCAGGACCTTGATAGAAATTTAACCAACATAAATTCTTTTAATACCAGGCTTGTTAAGCAGGTTGACAGCGTACAGGAAAAACCGCCCACAACAACCACCGATCCGAAAAATTCATTCAAAGATTATTCCGTAGATAAGATTAATAATCTTGGAGAAAATATTACACAGCTTAAAACTAATCTTAAGAAAAAAACTACTGAGTTTAATTATCAACAGTTCGAAACTAATTATAAAACAGCCTTGACTAAGGCTTCTACAGTCAATAAGAGCATTAAGGGAGTCACTTTTTCTCACAGCACTACTCCGTATGAGCAGATGATCAATCAATCAAAACTGAATACGCTTAAGTGGCTTGACAAAATTGTTGAAAGAGAAGTCGTGAAAATTAAAGAAATGTCTGTGTTTGAAAAGTTTCTTGAGGAGAATCCAGGGATGGTACATCTTGGCGGAGTTCTTTGGGGAGGAACATTTATTCTCATCTATTCGGCAAATGGCGGGAAGGTGATAGCAGATTTTTCGCTTCCGTATTTTTATGTTGAAGCTGATAAAGACGATGAAATTGAAGAGCAGGTTGAGGAAGAGGATGATCCGATTAAATGGACAGATGTTAATGATGTTATTGTTGATTTCGACAGAACGCCATTTTTGAAAGATAAAATAACATCTGTTGAGAGTAATTTTAACATAGAAAGAGGAACGTTGAGGCAGCAGATAGATGCTGTTAGCGGAAAGATTCTTTCGCGTGAAGAAATTACCAGAACGCTCGATCAGAAATTGACTGAGAAGGAAACCGCTATTCATGCGTCTCTAAATCAAAAGTTAACCGAAAAAGAAAATTCAATCAATAATATTCTTAGTCTGAAATTAGCGGAAAAAGAAGCCGTTATAAACAATGCTATCAATCAGAAAATCAACGAAAAAGAAACTGTAATAAACAGCAGGTTTGATCAAAGATTGACTGAGAAAGAGAATGAATTAAAATCGAACATTGATACTAAGGTTGCAGGATTCAATTCAAGGTTTGAAGATAATAAACAGGTTATTGAATTATTCTCTTCTAATTTCGGTACATTAATTAATACAACTGCCAGTTCTATCCAATCTTCGACTAAATCGACGAAACTTGATACCACAGCCAAAACTAATTTTGAAAATGAGGAGATGGAAGGTCTAGCCGCAATTCTGGATGCAAACGCCCAGTATGCCGAAGTTCTTGATAGAAAGGAAAAAGCCGGTACGTTGACAGTTGCGGAAAAGGAAAGAAAAGCCCAGATTGAAAAAACTACGAACGATACAGTCGTAAATTTAGTAAAAACAATGAGCGAAAAAGGAAGCGATATAACTTCGGGCAGTGATGAAGAAAAAATTCTTCTGAAAGCTGCTGAGAGCGCGGCCAAAATGAGCAGTAAAACCAGAACAGATATGAAAAAAGAGGTTGATAAAGCTAAATCAGGAGCTTCAGACAAAACACAATTGTCGAAAACGTTGAATAAATTTAATCTGTAGGTCTACATGTGAATAATTTTCATCACATAATAAATAAAGAAATTATAGAATTGACTGTTGATGACAAGGAGAGCGCAGCGGTAATAGAGCGAATGGTTAATGTTTTGCTTGTTAATGGATTGCAGAAGGAAATGGAAATTTTATTCGACAAAATTTGCAAAAGTGAAGAGCATTTACTGATTGATAAAATAGAAATTGATCTGGGAGTGTTGAATTGTACCGATTTTAAAAATGAGTTTACATCGCATCTTCTCACTGAACTGAAAAAAAAAATATCAGATTCTTATAACACTGCAAAAAGACAACTTCATTATGTCCCCGATGAAACCAACAAGTTGATAAACGCAGATGATGTGAATTCAGATCATTACGTTTCTGAAAAGAAAAGAGTAAAGAAAAAAGACGAGGTAGTTTCTGAAAGCAATTATATTATCTCAATATTGATATACTTTTTAGAGTATGGAGTTTTTCCCACATGGGCGCCGGAAATATCTTTATATGATTTGGAAATTCAAATAAAGGAGAAGATATATTCGATTAATGCAGCTCAATTATTGAGTGAGATTAAAAAAAATGAAACGCGAATAGCGAGATTCATAAACCAGTTTAGAGATGATTTCATACTGACAATAGTGTTTTTTCAATCTCCAGCTCAAATTGAATTTATTGAAAAAAGTCTGGAACGACTTCTATTGCTTATAGAGGAAATGTTTTATCCGGTTCTTTCCGTGCAAGAAATCAAACATCGGTTTTTAAGAGAATTTTTCTACCTGGATCAACCGATGTATAACGAAAGCGTTATGAGTTCCGCTCTGGAAAAACTTCTTCCTGTTATTTCGGAAAAAATAAATCTTCTTTCGGAAGAAATACTTTATGCGCTGAAGATTTCTGTTTTAGCCGAGGAGTTTAATGAGTCGCGCTTCCCAACCGATAATCTTCTTAAAATAATTCTTGCCATTCCCCAACGAAACGCAAAAAC
>CAZEXO010000333.1:0-3840 GCA_964516545.1 uncultured Melioribacteraceae bacterium | reverse complement strand
TCCGGCAGCTAACATAACGCTCATTATTATTGAAAAATATTCGGTGACAGCGAAATTATTTTCGATTTCCGGTGTTCCGAAGGCTACTGCAAATTTCAACGTAAGAGGAAGCATAACAAAATATGCGAATGCAACTCCGATAAGGAAACATATTGATGAAAAGATTACAATCGCGCTGATGTATCTTTTCTCGGAAGTGCGCATAGCCGGCGCAAAAAATTTCCAGACTTGATAGAAAAAATTTGGAATGGAAACAATAAACCCGGCAATCAATGCTACCTGGAAATATAAAAATAACTGTCCGAATGGTCGTAAGTTCTGAAGTTTTAGGTTGGCATTTCTTGCAGGTAGTAACAGAATTTGTTCGATCAGAAAGTCTATAAAAATCCAGCATGCAATAGTAGCGATGACCAACCCAATCAAGATGTAAAAGATTCTCCACCTGAGTTCTTCCAAGTGTTCCAGAAATGACATTTCAACATCACCGGATTCTTCTTCATCTTCAAGAAGATGATCACCGCTGTCTAGCAATTTCTACCCTCTCAGTTCGGGATAAAGTGGAAATTTAGCACAAAGAGCATTAACATCTTTTTTTATTTCTTCAAGTACCGAATCATTTTCACTGTTCAGTATTGCTTTATCGATAAATTCTGCAATCTGTTTCATTTCTGTTTCTTTCATTCCACGCGTTGTTGCGGCAGGAGTTCCAACTCTTATCCCACTGGTAACGAATGGACTTTTTGTATCGAAAGGAACCATGTTTTTATTTACAGTAATTCCGGCTTTACCGAGTGCAATTTCTGCTTTTTTTCCGCTGATGTTTTTATTGCTCAGGTCAATTAACATAAGGTGATTATCCGTACCACCGGATATTACATCATAATCTTTTGATATGAATACGTCAGCCATAGTTTTAGCATTTTTCATAACCTGTTTAGCATATAGTGTAAAATCATCGCTAAGCACTTCCTTAAATGCAATTGCCTTAGCCATAATTATATGCATGAGCGGTCCGCCCTGTATTCCCGGCATCACAGTTCCGTCAAATATTTCTGACATTAATTTTAACCTGTCGCCTTTTATAGTTTTAACGCCCATCGGATTTTCTTTGTCTTTACCGATGAGAATAACACCACCGCGTGGTCCGCGAAGTGTTTTGTGTGTTGTTGAGGTAACAACATCACAAAATTGAAGAGGATTATTGAGCAATCCTTTTGCTATTAGTCCCGCCGGATGAGCCATATCACACATTAAAAACGCGCCGACTTTATCAGCAATTTCACGGAATTTTTTATAATCCCATTCACGTGAATAAGCGCTGGCTCCGGCAATTATCATCTTTGGTTTTTCTTTTTTTGCCATATCCTCAATTATGTTGTAATCGAGTTGTTTAGTCTGAGCATTTAAAGGATAACCGATTGCATGATAAATTTTTCCTGAGAAATTCACCGGTGATCCGTGAGTAAGATGTCCGCCGTGGTCAAGACTCAATCCGAGCACTTTATCACCCGGTTCCAGCAAAGCCATGTAAATAGCCATGTTAGCCTGCGATCCGCTGTGCGGCTGAACATTAACATATTCTGCACCATAAATTTCTTTCAATCTTGCTTTAGCAACTTCTTCAGCCATATCAACAAATTCACAACCGCCGTAATAACGTTTTCCGGGATACCCTTCGGCGTATTTATTTGTGAGAACAGAACCGGCTGCAGCAAGAACCTGAAGGCTGACAAAATTTTCTGATGCAATTAATTCAAGATGACTTTCCTGTCTGTTTAATTCTAATTTCAGGATATCGAGAATTTCATTATCATTTTTAATGTAGTTGAGCATATGTATTCACGCTTTTTATGATAAAATTCAGATAAACTAAAAATCTGCCGTAATAGATTTACCTATCCAGTCGTAACATCCTCCTTCAATCTTAATCGTCGTTCCGGATTTAATTTGTCGGAAGAAATAATCTTCATTCGTCGGGATAGTAGGTGACAAAGCTGAAATTCTTTCAGCAGCTGTAGAAGCATAAGAACCACCTTTTGCTCGTGCTGATGCATAAGTCTCAACTGCTAATTTGAATACACACTTATCCATGAATTCCAGTTTTCCACTCATACAATCACGCGCGGACTGTTCATAAAGTGATCCTTCGATATAAATAGGATAATCCCAATTAGGATCGGCTTTCATAGCTTTTTGTAAGTATGATCTTGAAATGGATAATTGCCCGATTTTTTTGTAGACAAGAGCTATGTTGACATAGTCTTCACGATTATCGGGTTCCAACTCAATAAGTTTTTTGTAAGCGTTGATTGCTTTATCTGTTTTGTCAAGTTTATCATAAACCGTTGATAATTGTTTCCAGTAATTAATGACTTCCGGGGATTTCGTTGTTAAAAATTCAAAAGCTTCTCTGGCAACTTCATAATTTTTTACTCTTACGGCTAATGATCCAACGCCCCAGGCTTTCTCAAGATTTTCAGGATTATTTCTCCACGACTTAAGTTTAACTTCCAATAACTCTTCAGGTGAGTCGAGTAATTCTTCAAGCCTCAAAGACCATCTGTCATTTTCGGGATCATCAGTAGAAAGTTTATCATACCAGTCAATTGCCTGTTCAATCATTTCATTCTTCTTATAAAATTGCCCGAACATATCTTTGTAAACATCCTCCAGTTTCCAATCAACTTCAAATGCTTTTAAGTATGCGTCAATGACAATCTGAGGCTCAATGTCAAACCAATTCTCAAGCACGTAAGCTTTTTTTACTAAATAATATGCTTCCTGTTCTTTATCGTATTGAGCGGCTTTGTCATACAGAGCGATGATTGTATCTGCATATACTTTCTTCTGGATTTCATCTACTCCTTCAGCATCGTGAACAGTGAACAATATTTCTTCCATTTTGATAAATATTTTATATTTCACGAACTGTGTCGGATCACTATTAATTACATTCCAACCCTTTTCGAGAGTCCAGTCATCAAATTGTTTATTACGATGAGCTTCATAAAACAGACTGAATTCGGCAAGAATATTAACAGAATCAATTTTTGTCACCGTCTTGTTTACAGGAACCTCAGCTGAACAATAATGAGTTGCTGTTACAAGCAATAAGGCTATAAAGATTTTCTTTGTCAGTTTCAATTTAGTACCCCGTTTTTTATTTATCTTGTCTTATAAACCAAAGTTCACCAATACTAAGAGCAAAGTAAACTTTAAAAATATTTTCTTTCAGTAGGTAATTTTCGGTTTTACCCCTGGTCGAATATTCAAGTCCAATATCCAAAGAACTTCCGAAATCCACAGGATAAGATACTCCGGCATAAAGAGAAAATTGATCAATTTCATTATTGTTTATCCTGTAGTTTGTTGTTCCGAAGCTTAGACCACATCGCCAAATAACCTGTTCCAGCGTTGGTGTGAGCACCGTTACATTTTGTTTTTTATATTCAAAGCCAAAACTGTATTTTTTCATATTGTTTAAATAACTTGATTTCTGCCCATCGATAGTATATTCAGTCCAATTCTGATTTAGATAATCAATCATAAAATTATAGTCATCGGCTAATCGAATATGTACCCCAAAACCAATTCTATCGGGCACCTTTACATCAACTATGTTATGTTCAAGCGAAATGCTTCCAAGAGAGGATACTGCAATCAGAGTGGTATCTGATTTTAGATTTAAGAATTTATTATATGACAGACCAAATCGGATTTCATTAAATATTCCAGAGTCAAACAGATCAGCAATATTTCCTGAAATCAAACCCATGTTCAAACCCATTCCCCGGTATTCATTATGTTTTTTATATCCGCCATCTTCATAACCAATTGAAT
>CAZEXO010000332.1:0-3894 GCA_964516545.1 uncultured Melioribacteraceae bacterium | reverse complement strand
GGGTATCCTTATTATCTTAATATAAACACTGAAGGAATTATTACAGATACAGTTAATATGGTTTTCACAAGGGGAGCGGAATTTCAGCCATGGATTTCGGAAGATGGTAAAATAATGGTATTTGCTTCAAACCGCGACTGCCCATTAGATGATTGGAGAACCGATATATATGTAAGCTATCTTCTTGTAGATGAAAACGGAAATCCTGTTTCGATTGAAAAAAACTACGACGTACCTAAACAGAACGAATTAATGAACAATTATCCTAATCCCTTTAATAGCAGCACTATAATTTGTTTTGAATTGTACAAGAACAGTAGAATAATACTGAGAGTATTTGATTCGCTGGGCAGACTAATATGTGAGCTTATTAATTCCGAAAAAGATACGGGAAGACATGAAGTATATTTTAACGCTGACGACTATAATCTCGCAAGCGGAATATATTACTATACTTTAGAAACAAGTAACAGTTTTGAAACAAAAAAAATCGTTCACATTAAGTAATATAAAAGGAGGTAACCATTATTGAAATGAAATATTTATAGATATTAAATTATGGTCGGATAAATATCGTCAATTAAATTGACGAAGTGACTTTTCGATTACTAAACGAACTAATCGATAAATTCGCAAATTTAAAATTTTCGAAATGGAGACGACTATGAAGAAATTATTATTAATTGGTTTATATCTATTTGTTTGTTGTTTCTTGTCTTGTGAAAACTCTGTGGACCCTCATAATGGCTCAAATGAAGATTTAATTCAAAACTCCTCGTTTGAGATTGACGGAAATCCCTCATTAAACGGATGGATATACAAAAGTAATTTTCCAACAGATACATTGTATACTACATTTTCTAATGACATCCCGCCCTCTGGTGGTAATTGGTCTGTGTTGCTAAGAGTAGGAGATCGACAAGTAAAATATTTACAAACAAAAATTGCAGCCCCGGCGGGAACAAACCGCTACAGGCTATCGGTATGGGCGAAAGGTTCTTTGTCTGAACAAGGCAATTCGGGTTTTGTTTCCTTAGCACTTAATAAAACAGACATCAAACGTATAGCTGAAGCTGATAATACATGGAAATATTACGAATCAATAGATACTATCTCGGCAAATATAGGTGATACATTAACGGTAACACTTTTTTCCGGGGCCTCAGCAAGAAGTCAGTCATCTTATTTTGATTTATGTCGTTTAGAACTGCTCAAATGAAAGTATTTGGTTTAAAATATTTCTTTATTATTTGAACACTTGTATGGTTTCATAAATAAATGTCAATATTTCTTAATACTTTTAGAGGAGGCACTACAATGAAATTAAAATCAAAGTTCAATATCATTTTATTATTAATCTGGTTCCCTGTTTTATCAATGCATGCTCAGATACAACGTTGTGCAAATCCAAATCCCCTATATACAGTAACAGAAAATAAGTCGTTTAAAAAAGCTGCCGGTACGATTATATATGTTCCAGTAATTTTCCATGTTATTTATGATAACAATGGCAATGGGAATGTTCCTGAAACCCAACTGCAAAAGCAAGTTGATACGTTGAATGCAACATATTCAAGGGCAGGCTCACAGTATAGATTTTACCTCTCTGCAATCACAAGAACAAATAATACTAATTGGTGGAATATCAATTTTTATGAGAGAAGCCCTGGGCAGAATGATGACTATCCTGTTCCAAGTCAAACTGAAATAAATATGACAAACGCACTTGCAATCGATCCCACACATGCATTTAATATTTATGTTAGTAGATTACTCTCTGATTTATGCGGCTGGACTATCTATTATCCATGGGAAGTTTCTGAAGCTTCGAAACAAAACGGTATTATAATTGATTATAGAACTCTTCCTGGTGGAGAAATGGATTACTACAATTACGGGTATACTGCAGTTCATGAAGGAGGTCATTACCTTGGTTTATATCATACTTTCCAAAATGATTGCACACCACCTGGGGATGAAGTAGACGATACTCCTTATCATGATAAGATTTATAACTATTTATGCGATGATTTATTAGATACTTGTCCTTCCCCTGGAACTGATCCTGTTCATAATTATATGAATTATACCGATGATCCATGTTATAATAATTTTACAGCGGGACAGATCGGCCGCATTGCGTCTATCACTGGACAATATAAACCAAATCTCGGGGGAACAACATTAGTTTTTCCTTCAACGTATATTGTGGGAAATAGTACTTCATTGAAGATTTTTTCTGGAATGTTATTACAATTTACCAGCGGTTCATCACTTACCGTTAACGGAACACTAAACGCAAACGGAGTAACATTCACGCGCAGCGGAACATCGGGCACCTGGGGAGGAATTGTGTTTCAAAACGGAAGCAGCGGAAGTGTTAGTAATTGCTCAATTGACCATGCCGTTAAGGGAATAGAATTTAATAATACAAGTTCCGCGTCAATAACCGTTACATCTTGTGTTATTGAAGATAACTCAAATTCAGGAATTTATCTCTATAATTCCTCTCCAACAATCAGCTATAACACTATTCAAAACAATATTTACCATGGTATCCATTGTTATTATTATTCTTCACCGACTATTCATCATAATACAATAACCGGTAATGGAAACTACGGTGTATATTTGAATTATTACAGCCCGGCCTATCTATCTTACTGGTCCAGTGGTCCTGGTGTAAATAAAATATACGAGAACAACAAGGGAGTGTATGCTAATTACCAATGCAACTCATTTATTTATTGGAACAGTATTAAGAACAACTCAAGTTATGAACTTGAGGGATATCAGCCTTTAACAATAGATGCCGAGTATAATTGGTGGGGAGTATATCCACCGACTTCTTCTGAAGTATACACATCAAATGGCGCTTCAATTGATTACAGCCCCGCTTTATCTTACGATCCAACAACATCTGCGAACCTTTCAGTATCATCTGCTGAAGGCGAAAACAAAAGAAGTCTTGGAAAGACCGATAATGAAATTATCCAACGCGCATGGCAGCTACATATTGAAGGCAAGTATGAAGAAGCCATCCAATTATACTCAAAAGTGCTCGAGTCAGAAAATAATTCCGCATCAGGAATATTTGCTCTTGTGCAAATTGAAGATTGTTACTGGAGACTGGGAAGAAATGATTTCACTGAATTTGCCTATAAAAAAGTACATTCAAAAACAGAGGGGAAAAACAAATTAACCGCTGTAGCCGATGAACTTATTAACAGAGCTTTGATGAATAAAAAAGAGTATAAAAATATCATCAGTAATTATGAAAAAATATTAGAGGACTACTCAGACAATGAAAGTATAGTCAAAAATGCCCTGTATAATATCGGTTATATAAATTACGTTCTTCTTTGTGATAAGGGAAAAGCTCAGGAGTACTTTAGTGAGCTCATGCAAAAATATCCAGATGACCAACTGACAAACGACTGTAAACTGCTCACGGGAAAAGGCTATGATATTAAAAATGAAGAAGGGGATCTGATAAAAGAAGGTGAGGAAGTAACTGAAATATCAACTGAGTTTGAACTCCTCGGCAACTATCCCAATCCTTTCAACCCCACAACAGAAATAAAATTCTCAGTTCCGGTTACATCAAATGTAAAACTCACAATCTACAACATGATGGGACAGGAGATAAAATCATTCGAATCGGATGGAGTTAGTATCGGTAATCATTCATTTAACTGGAACGGAAGGAATAAAAATGATGAACAGGTATCAAGCGGGATTTATATTTACAGATTAAGAGCAATCGGCAATAACGGACAGGTTTTTGAGAAGAGCGCGAAGATGATGCTGCTGAAGTGATGGGGAAAAATTATCAAGAGTATTTGTTGGGGCGAATTGGCAATTCGCCCTACATATATTAATTGGTTTTTGAAA
>CAZEXO010000331.1:0-3898 GCA_964516545.1 uncultured Melioribacteraceae bacterium | reverse complement strand
CTCCGGTTATAAATAATTTTCTGAGCTTTGAAAAAAAAGTTAATGCAGTTATTGTTTTCACTTCCGTCCTTCGGATTCCATAAAATTACTACTTCATCTCCAACAAACTGAAAAATCGCCCCCTTTGATTCATTAATGGCATCATCAATATCAAAAAAGAAATCCTTAACAAAGGAACTATACTCATATATTCCGAGTCTTTCAGCAATTTCAGTTGACGAAGTAAGATCAAGAAACATTACAATTCTGTCTTCTTTACGTGGTCGGTGATATTTACCCAGAAAAAGATTAAGCATCACACCTTTACCCATTTTTTTTCTGAGCTGCATGAAATAGTTAATTCCAAAATTAAAAAGCAACACAACAACTGCGTGTTTTTTCAGTTTAAGTGAATGAATTATTGTATCAAAAGTATCGTCGGGGTGATGCGATGCAATTCCGAGAGGCACCAGGATAAATTCATGAGCAAAGGTGTAAATAATTAATGTCAGGAAAAATGCCAGCACTAAAAAGAAAGTTTTATTTAAAACTATATATATGAATCTCATCTTTCGAAAAAGACGATTAAACAAAAGCACTTCAAACAATCCGTTGATAACGCCGATAATTACTCCTACCGAGAAAGTAAATCCTAACCATTCTGAAAAAGTGTAATCGTATATTTCAACTTCAAGATAAGTTACATAGAGAATCAGACTGTAAAAGAAAATGCATATTACCCATGCAATAACAAACGAAATAATTTCTCTCAGGTAGTTTCTGTATCTTGATTTTCGGGTTCTGAGTAATCTTAAAATAGCTTTTGCACTTGCCAAATATATCTTCCTATCCGTTTCTTACTTTGATTAATTCAGCCGCGATACTAACCGCGATTTCATCAGCTGTTTTACTATTTATGGGAATTCCGATTGGTGCGTTTACCTTTAATAATTTTTCTTTTGGAATTCCTTCATCTTCAAGCTGTCCGTAAATTTCCTTTACCTTGGAAGGACTCCCCATCATACCGAGATACTTATGTGTTTTGTTTATAAGCTGCGCTAAAACTTCTGCATCATTAAGATGGGAATGTGTCATTATTAAATAGTAATCTTCTTCCTTCCCTTCAATCTGTTCATTTATCGTACGATAATTTATAACGAACTTTTCATGAGCGTAAATATTATTATTCATCATCACAAAGTCTTTACGGTCATCATAGATAATTATGTAAAAACCGAGCTTCCGTAAAAGTTCAGAAAGAGCATAACAAACATGACCAGCGCCGAAAATATGAACAGTCTCAAGTTTGTGGAGATTCTCTTTATAGCTCCAGTTATTTTCATCCACGAAAGAAAAATAGTGATTGTTGGGTTTCAGTGTAACATCAGAATACTTAAATGAATCAGAGGTTATTACGAAATGAGTTTTATTCAAACTTTCACATGCTGTTAAACATTCGTTTATTACAGACAAATTCGGTTTACACAAAGGGTAAATAACAACTGTTTGTTCGCCCGAACAAATCATCCCGGAACTGTTTGCTTTGTCTTCATTATGAATTTGTTTTCTGACAACCGGACTCCTTGAATCGGCAAGTAACAATTTTTGGGATTCTGAAATAAGATTATGTTCAACAGCGCCGCCACCAATTGTTCCCACAAAAGATCCATCTTTAGCGAGAGCCAATTTAAACCCAACTCTGCCCGGACTGCTACCTTTCGACTCAACAACAATCAAAATGACTGCTTTATTATTTTTTTCTATTTCCTCTTTCAGAAACTTCCAGATTTTTGAATCTATCATTTTTCGCTCACTTATAGACCGATAAGGTCATTTTTAGTATTAATGTTTTTTAAGACACCTGCATCATTTGTTTCTTGAACAATAATTTTCATTCCTGAAGAACGAATTATGCCTCTCAATCCTTCTGAGTAATCTTTATTTTCAATCTGAAGAGCAAGTGATTTCGGAATAACCAGCGGATGTCCAGATACTCCTTTATAAGTCGCCACAATAACTGAGTTTTTATTCCGTGAAAAAGACGTTACCAAACCATAAAAAGTTTCAGATTGTATTTTCGGATGATCGACAGGAATAATCAGATAACCATCAGCAGATTCTCCTGAATTTATTCCGTGATATACTGATGATATCATACCCAACTTAGGGTTTGGATTTATTATCCAGGATATTTTCAAACGGTTCTTAAAAACTGTATTTTCATACTCATCGGCAATCACCGCTGAGACATTATTAATTCCAGCGTCAAAAAGATTTTCACATATTTTATCTAAAAAATAACGCTCGCCGATTTTTAAGTACAACTTAGGTAACCCGATTCTTGTCCCGCTTCCCGCTGCAAGTATTATTGCTCTGACAGAAACATCCAATTAATCCAGCTCCTTTAAGAGTCCCGTTTTTTCATTGAACTCATTAATTTTTTCATCCCAGTCATCAGCCTTTGCATATTGATGTGTCCAGTAATTTTCATCGTACCACTGAGCGTTAAGCTCTTCAACGGTTTTTCCCTGTTGCTCAACCCAGGTAAAATATTTCAGGTTGTGCATTCTTTTTTTATCATAGTATGTCATCTCAATCATGTTATCGGTTGAGAGCCCCATTAAGTCGGCTTCAAAACTTATTGCGGCATCTTTCTCTGAAAATTCGCCATGTTTTATTTTCTCCTCTTTAAGTCGGCTTTGATACATATCCATTGAATCAGTCGCAACCGTAAACAAAGTATCATATTCGTTCATCTCATAATACTTAGCCATTTTAATAGCGCCCATTATATTCGCGATGGAAGAAATTCCAAAGAGTGATAATTTATCGGTAAGTTCAGAATTTATTCCCGCCGATTCCAATAATTTTCGTCCCCGGGGTTCGTTGAATAACCTCATAATTCTGATATTCGGATTGTCATCGATTCCAACAACCATATCCATATTTTTTATGTTATGGATCCACGGAACATGTTTATCGCCGATTCCTTCAATTCTGTGAGCGCCATAACCATTGAATAAAAGCGTGGGACACTGAACAGCTTCACCCGCGCCGACTTTCATCAATGGGTATTTTGTGCGCAGATAATCAGACGAACCGAGCGTTCCCGCCGAACCCTGTGTAAGAAATATTCCGCTGAATCTATTCTTCTTTCCTGAATTATTTAAAAATACTTCTTCCATTGCCGGCCCGGTTACTGCATAATGCCACATGGGATTCCCGATTTCAGCGAACTGATTCAAGTTAACAACTTCATCGCCACGCTGAGCAAGAAGCTCTTTCACTTTGTCGTAAATTTCTTTCACGTTGCTCTCGCTGCCATGAGTGGCAAAAATCTCAGCGCCCATTTTCGTAAGCCACTCAAATCTTTCCCGCGACATACCTTCGGGGAGAACAGCAATTGACTCACAGCCAAGCAGACGTGAATCATAAACTCCGCCCCGGCAATAATTTCCCGTTGAAGGCCACAATGCTTTTTGTGTTGTCGGATCGAAATTACCCGTTACTAATTTTTCAACAAGAGGTCCGAATGTTGCTCCTACTTTATGCGCTCCGGTCGGAAAATATTTCCCGATAAGAATAAATATTCTCGCATCTACTCCGGTCAACTCTTTCGGTAATTCCAGATAATTAACATTGCCGAAGCCGCCGCCAAATTCAACCGGTTCGTTTTTCCAGGTAATCCTGAAAAGATTGAGAGAATTCAAATCCCACAATCCGACTTCTTTGAGTTTTAGTTTTATTTTTTCGGGAATCAGCTCCGGGTTCCTCATCTGTTTATAAGTCGGTACGATTATTTTTTTTTCACGGCATCGTTTTATTGTATTTTCCAAAATTTGTTCACGGGATTTCACATTTCCTCCGGTATTCATTTTCAATGGTTTTTACGATTGAATTTTACTTCCATTATTTAACA
>CAZEXO010000330.1:0-3935 GCA_964516545.1 uncultured Melioribacteraceae bacterium | reverse complement strand
ACAAGACGAAAGACAAGACGAAAATGTTTTTGAGAATATTACGCAAGGCGTTTCCATAAATATCTTTGTAAAGCGTCTTAATAAAAATCCACAAACTGTTGTTAAATATTGTGAACTATGGGGTAAGCGTAACGATAAATATGCGATGCTTATGGATACGCCTTATGAACGAACGAATTGGCAAACACTTTCACCAGTATCACCTTACTGGTATTTTATGGATAAAGGAAAAAACTTGCCAGAGTATCATGGATTATGGAAGATTTCTGATGCTATACCATTGCAAAATAGTGGTATTCAAACTGACAGGGATGACATTATTTTCGATTTCGATAAGGCAGCTCTTATTGAAAAATTAAAGAAAGCATTTAGTGGTGAATATGATAGTACTTTCAAAAGTAAGTATCGGATAGAAAATTCAAGCAGCTATAAATTTGCGGATAGATTGAAAGCACAAGAGTTTGATGAAAACAAAATTGTTAAATGCGCCTATAGACCATTTGATTGGCGGTGGGCTTATTATAAAATTGGCTTTACTAGCCGACCTGCACATGAAGTAATGCAGCACATGGCGCGCCCAAATTTTGCACTGCAAATATGCAGGCAGTTGTCGACGAATAACTTCCAACATATTTTTGTCTCGCGTGGCATTAGCGAGAGATGCTTGGTTTCAATCAATACGAAAGAATTGAGCTATGTACATCCACTTTATCTATATGAAGATTCGACCCAATCATCATTACTCCAAGATGAGCCCCGTAAGCCAAACATAGTAGATGGTTTCGCAGACGAATTTTCTAAGAAAATGGGTATGAAATATATTCAAGATGGTAAAGGCGATTTGAAAAAATCTTTTGGACCGGAAGATGTTTTTTATTATACTTATGCAATATTTCATTCACCTATTTACCGGTCACGTTATGCGGAACAACTTCAACTTGACTTTCCTCGTTTGCCTCTCACTTCCGACAAAAAGCTTTTTACAAAATTAGTTCATATGGGCAAAGGATTGGTTAATCTTCACCTGTTAGGTGACAATCCTTTTGATAAACCAGAAACAATATTTAATGAACCGGGGAAATGGGGAGTAAAAATCGGCGGTATAAAACCGGACAAACTTCCTGATTGGCAAGTTGCCGATATTCGATATGAAGAAAAGAACAAACGAGTCTATGTAAATAAGGGACAATACTTTGAAGGCATAGAAAAAGACGTTTGGGAATTTATGATAGGTAGCTATCAAGTATGCGAGAAATGGCTCAAAGAGCGCAAGAAGGCGGAACGGGCTCTCTCAACCAATGACTTAAAACATTACATGACAATAGTCGTTTCATTACGCGAAACAATACGCATCATGTCGGAAATTGACCATTGCATTGATGAGCACGGCGGCTGGCCTATTAAATAATAGCACAGACTGTTGCTAAAAGAGTCTTTTTATAAACACCCATGGTGACAACAATTTTATGGAAGATTTTGATAGTCAACTTTTAGACGGAAAATACAAAATTATTCGAGAACTCGGGCGAGGAGGGTTTGGTCGGGTTGTTCTCGCAGTAGACACAGTTATTCGGGAACGTTTTGTAGCTATAAAGGCGTTGATTGATCAGGACTCTGAACGGCAAAATAATCTTATCGAGGAAATGAATTTTCTCGCAAGCCTGCAAAGCCCATCTATTATAACTTTTTATCATCATTTTAAAGAGAGTGGCAAACTTCATCTGGTAATGGAGTATTGCGCGGATGGCAGCCTTAGAGAAAAGATTCGACATGGTAAGGGTTTGATACCAAACCGGGTTTTTCAATGGGGCATACATTTAGCAGCAGTTCTCAATACCGTTCATGAGCAAGGGATTATTCATCACGATATTAAACCGGACAATATTTTATTTACTCGTGACGGACATTTAAAAATAGGAGATTTCGGTGTTGCAAATAGAAACATTGGAACATTGTCATACATGGCACCGGAATTGTTTACGGAAGACTACGTATCAATTAAAGATCGCCGAATTGATATATATGCCCTGGGTATTACACTGATGGAATTGATTTGCGGTAATAATCCACTTTTTGGTCTCAGTCCTAACGAACTATTATTAAGAAAATTAAAAGGAGATTTCATTCCTTCAGAATTACCCCGATGGGTCCAGGAAATCCTATTGAAAGCGACGCACAGTACACCGGAAATGCGTTTTCAGACAATGATGGAATTTCGGGAAGCAATGATTTCAAAAAACGTTCCTTTAATCATTGATAGTAAACGAGTGGAAGCTCATAAGACATCTATTGCCTCAGAGAAACTTATAGCCAAGAAAAAATGGATAAAAGCAGAGAAACTTATCACTACTGCATTGGAAAGATGCCCTGAATCTGTTTCCGCTAATGTTACGGCAGGCAAGCTTTATATGAGATTAAGACAGATAGAAAAAGCAAAAGTATTTCTCGATCGTGCGCTCAGACTAAATCCTCGTGTAAATGTCCAAAAAGCATTGGGATGGATCAATATGGACATGGGGAAATATTCTATTGCTATTTCATTACTGAATGATCATCTTCACCGAGAGCCATCGGATGCTGAAGCTCTGAATTTATTATTGTATTGCTTTTATGCGACTGATAGATATGAACTAGGTGCAGATCTGTCACGGCAGAATCTTTCGAGCGCTGATTGTTTTTTTAGTAACCACTTTCTTTGCCGTGTTTTAGCCGGTGACAAAGTGGAAAATATTTTGGATAAAAAATATATTAGAACAACTAATAACGAATTTATTAAATATAATCTTGAAGTCATCAATGAAAATCCGAAATCTTGGAACACGGATAATGGAATATCTTTAAAGTCAAAGCTGATGTTTCAGGATTTTAGATTTGGGAAAAAAGAAAAACAATCTCAATTCAATAAATTGTCTGTTGAAATACCAGGACGTGGGGAAAAGAATTATTCACAAACGATTATTACAATAGGCCGGAATGAATTAAATACAATTTCTCTTTCGGATAATTCCGTTAGCAGAAGACATTGTGTAATTGTTAATTATAATCGTGATGTTTGGATATATGACCTTGATAGTACTTTAGGCACTTTTGTAAACGGTGAGCGAGTCTATGGCAAGATGTTCTTACTCGGAGTATATGATTTAACTATTGGTAACAGCAAGTTACGTATATCTTCTGAGGCAGGAATACTTGTTTGAGATATTCTAACAACCGGCTTTTATATTGCATAATATTAGAGAAAAGTAATGATAACAATCTTACCGGTTCCTATTCGCGATTAAATTGTAATGGATAAAAATATAATTGAGAAAGCTATACGCGTATCAGCAGAGGCGCATAAGAAACAGACACGTAAAGCTGATAATCAGCCCTATATTGTTCATCCAGTTATGGTTGCGTTAAAGTTAGCAAAGTATGGGTTTTCAGATAAAGTGATTGCTGCGACTTTGACACACGATGTTTTAGAAGATACTGAATATCCAGAAGAAAAATTAAAAGAAGCATTAGGTGATGAAGTATTGGAAATTATAAAGGCTGTTACCAATGATGATTCTTTGCCCTGGGAAGAAAAAATACGTTGAATCTGTGCGGAATGGTTCCGCAGGAGCAAAGGCAGTTGCCATTGCCGATAAAATCCACAATCTTGAAAGTTTGTTAATTGCCTATGAAGAGCAAGGGCCCGCTCTTTGGAAAAAGTTTAATCGCGGAAAAGATCAAAAAGTCTGGTTTGAAAATGAAGTTTTGAAAATGCTCAAAGATACCTGGCCACATCCCTTGATTGAAGAATATGAGTCCTTATTAATGATGATTAAAGAGTTGAAATAATTATTACGCAAAGGCTAAACCGCCTCCATAGATGCTCAGTGCTACTTTGTTATGAGAACGGAAATGGAAAAGAATCAATCAGAAGCTCTATATATACAATACTTCAACGC
>CAZEXO010000329.1:0-3957 GCA_964516545.1 uncultured Melioribacteraceae bacterium | reverse complement strand
CGGAAAATTCACGGTGCGCGCGGTCTATTGTAGTAAACACATTACGCGCATCAATGAATAAAATTTTATTATCGGTTTTCCCTTTATCAAAAAACCATAGAGTAGCCGGAAGTGTAACGGTATAAAACATATTAGAAGGAAGGGTGAGCATTCCGTAAATAAGATTGTTTTCGATAAGCGTTTTACGAATATCGGCTTCGCTGTGCCGTGCATCCGAAGCAGAGTTTGCCATAACAAGAGCAGCTCTTCCGCTTTTTTTCTTCAAAGATGTTGCGAATAAATTTATCCAAAGATAGTTTGCGTTCGGAACAGTTTCCTTGACTGCATCTTTCTTTTTAACTTTGGATTTATTGCGGGGAATTCCGTAAGTGTTAAAACGCTTATCACTTTCTATCCTTTTAAGATTCACATCATCCACATTAAACGGTGGATTTGCAAGAACATAATCGAATTTTTCAAAGCTGTCGAAATGATCTTCATAATAACTAATTGCTTGTTTTATTTCACCTCGCAGGTTATTAACTGCCAGATTCATTTTAGCTAACTTAATTGTTTCATTTCTCTTTTCTTGTCCGTATACATACACATCTTTAACATTACCATTTAATCTTTCTTTATTGTGTTCTTCGATGAAACGGACAGACTGAACGAACATACCACCCGATCCGCAGGCAGGATCATATACAGTTCCATTATGCGGTTCTATCATCTCAACCATTAAGCGTACCACTGAACGAGGTGTGAAAAATTCACCTCCGCCTTGTCCTTCGGCAAGAGCAAAGTTTCCAAGAAAGTATTCATATACTTGCCCAAGAACATCACCCGACGCATCCTTTGGGATGTTGGAAAAGTTTTTTAGCAAATCCATGGGTAAGTCTTTGTTTTCCGGTTTTCGGGTAAGCTTAAAATACTCGTCCTTTGGGAGTACGCCGGCTAATTCAGGTTTATACTTTTCTATGGCGATCATTGCTTTCTTAATAGCTGCTGCGAAATCTTTGTCTCCGGGTAGGTTTAGTAAATAATCATAACGTGCTTCTTTAGTCAGATATAATCCACAGATCTCTATAGCTATTTCGTGAAGCTCTTTTTGTACTCTTTTCCCTTTTCTTTTTTCATATTCTGCAATTATTTCCGGTTCGTATTTTGAGTAATGATTATCAGCAAATTTTAAAAAGATAAGTCCAAGAACAGGAACAGAATATTCATTTGAGGATAAATCAGAATTTGCACGCAGATTATCAGCGCTACTCCATAAAATGCTTTCAAGTTTTTTCAAATCTTTTGTTGTCATATTCTGGTCAGTATCATTTTTTTTACATGATTTTGAATTAGAATATACATAATAGTTAAATCTAATAAAACCTAAAACAATATTGAGCAGCATTTCTAAATGGTAACAAACACATTTTTGAAATAAATTTTAACATAATTCTTTCTAAGCCTCATCCCTTCATTAAACTTGTATTCAAAGAGTACAAGTTAACTTGGTATCCTAAAACATTCACATGATAATAAGAATTAAATTTTCTTCTCATGAAAATTCATTGTGTTACTCGGAGATTGTGTGAGCATAATTTCCTTCCCGAAACTTATACTCCATCGAAAATAAAATTAATTAAATCAACACCCTGTATGGTAAAATGCCATTTTTCCCTCCTTCTAAATTCTACAATTCTCCTACACTCACTCCTGTAATATCTTAAAGCCTAACTACATCCCCGGTCACTGAGCTGTCCCGACATGTTGCGCAGACTATTAGTCTGCGTTAGTTTATGCTGTCTGTTCTTTGCTCTTGTGCGCCCTTGCGTAGGTACATCCTGCCCGCCTTAGATACTTAGCCAACATGAAGAATCTTGACTTTCATAATATCGCTCCTTACTTTTGTAAGGATTTCTTTACATATGTAACTATTTCTTAACGCTCATTATGATAATACATAAACCATTAAATGAAATATTTTCCACCTACTCAAACATTGCCGTTATTCGCGAACTGCGTTTTACAACAAATGGATTCAGTGGAAGAGAGATCGCAAAAAGAGCCGGACTCAGCGCGCCGGCGGCAATCAATTCCCTTTCCCACCTTGAATCTCTTAAAATAGTGAATCGACAAATCGGTGGTCGTGATCATATCTTCACTCTCAATATTTCCAATTATTTTGTCAATTCTGTCTTGTTGCCTATTCTCGATGCTGAAGGTAAATTCTATGATTCAATTGTAAAAGAAATCAGGAAATTTCTACCTAAAAACACAGTCAGCGTTTTTCTGTTTGGCAGCGTAGCACGTAAAGAAGAATCCATTCAAAGCGATTTTGATATTTGTATTGTTTTCCCCGGCTTAAAAGACAAAAAGATTGTTGAAGAGAAAGTAAATGTATGCCGGGATGAATTGCATAATAATTATGGAATTTCCTTAGCTCCATTTTATATTTCTGTTAAGGAGTTTCGTCAACGCGCCAAGCTAAGGAAACCGCCAATTAATGAAATACTCAAAGAAGGGATTCTATTATTTGGTCAATCAATCAAGGAATTGTTAAATGACAAGCCGAAGTCCAAGAAAAAAAATTGATTCAACCCGTTATAATGATTTCAAAGAAGTTGCAAAGAATTTCTACGAAGGAGCTAAAATCGCTACGGAGTACTCTTACTACAATGCTGCCGGAGTGTTAATTGTTCATTCTGCAATTGCTTATTCCGATGCAGTCAGTATTAAAAATGGCGGAGTAAAAATTCATGGTGATAACCATTACGAAATCATTTCCTTGCTTAATGATTTAATCACACATTCCCCTGATAAAAAGAAAGCTCTCACGCAGTTAAAAAATATTATTGATCATAAAAATAGTGTATCATATTCAGGCGATGTTTACGATAAAAAAGATATCGATCAATTGTGGAAACACTTTGAAAGGTATAAATCTTGGATAGATGAACTCCTGACATAATTATCAGTATGTAAATAATTTCTTATCAATTACCATGGAGGCATTCTGCATCATTAACAGATTGATTCTAATTCACTCTCATAGATTTTCAGTAATTCTTTATTATACTTGTTAAAATCTTCCAGTTGTTTCATTCTTGAACGAATTTTTTCTCTTTTTTTCTGTTTTTCAGCTTCTTGAGAAATTTCTCCATTATCGATTGATTCCTCACCGAATAATTTCACTATAACCTTAATTTCCACGTTATCATCCAAAGCCAAAGCATTCCGAATAAATTCCTTAGTCCTTTCATCAGTAGCACTATTAGCCGCTTGATTAAAAACAGATTCAATCCATACACGTGCGGCCTGATCAATTGCAGATGCTATATCTAACCATTTTTGCACTTCCATGGTAACATTACTTTTCCCTTTTGATTTTGCCTTATGCTCTTGTATCTCTGGATAATAATAGGGCTGTTTATTCTCTGGATCCAATCGCTCCAATGTATGGAATATTGATTCGAAATTTTCATAAGGTCTTTGACCATCTTTGTAGTGTGATCGGTGTTTCCATAATTTTAAGATAGTTTCGAAGCATTTCTTTTCTGCTTCTTTTTTCTTTTTGCCCGTTGTATTTTCCACTATAACTATCTTCTCAGCTACATAATGAGCCATCCATCTTGATAAAGTATCGCAACCTGGTTCTAACTTTAGTTCTTTTACGAGTAATTTACCCAAGTTTATAATTTTTTCGTTCATCTCTCAGTTCCCCGTTTTCTGATAATACAAATATTTTAAAATGCGGTGGCTTCATTGCAGTTTGGCTAATATTTTTCATGGTATAGTTATGCTTTGTACTACGCTCAATCTGCACTTCAATAATCAATTCACAGTTTAACTTTTTGCACAGGTTCTTTAAAAATTCATTTGAGGCTTTTAATCTAATCCCCCTTTTCAGTGGATCACCTTCATATCCTTTTTTTTCAGAACTCCAAATCTCACATTTCATTGTTGCTTCTGTATTTTTATTCT
>CAZEXO010000328.1:0-3977 GCA_964516545.1 uncultured Melioribacteraceae bacterium | reverse complement strand
AAAGGGAATATCGGCGATTCACTCAAACAGGATATTGAAAAGAACAGGCGCCTTTTGGCAGGACGAAAGTTTTGACAGATGGATTAGAAACGATAAAGAACTTTACTTCATCATTAAGTATATACTTATGAATCCTGTTGAAGCCGGATTTGTAAGTAATTGGAAAGACTATCCGAATACTTATTGTAAATCAGATTATTGTTGTGTTGAGTAGTTGCACAGACTGATAGAAAGTGCAACAAGGATTATTATGTAGCAGCACAGTCTGATAGACTGTGCAACAGGGATTATATTATGACAGGAACAGAAATAGCATATTATTTTTTATGCAAAAGAAAGCTCTGGTTTTTTTCCCGCAACATACTAATGGAACAAACGAGCGATACGGTAGCTATGGGTAAATTCATTTCCGAATCTACATATGAACGAAAAGAACATGAGATAAAAATTGACGACATCGTACTTGATTTCTTTGATCATAAATCAAACACTATCCACGAAATTAAAAAAAGCGACAAGATGGAAGAAGTACATATATGGCAGGTTAAACATTACATTCATGTACTCGAAAAGAAAGGAATAGAAAAGGTAACCGGCAAAATAGACTATCCTAAACTTCGTCAGACTGTTGATGTAGAATTGACAGCTAAAGATCGTGAGGAGTTAATAAAAATATGCGATGAAATCAAAAATATTACTCTGAAAAATATTCCTCCTGAAGTAATAAATAAACCGTTCTGCAAGAACTGCGCATATTACGATTTATGTTATGTGTAGGACAAATCTCCGACTTGTCCCATTGCCTGACACAAAGGGCGAATTTTATCACAAAAAAATAACAAGGAGCGGTCAAGACGGCGTCTTGACCTACAATTATTATGAAATATTTTTATGAGAGACATTTGCCTCATTATGTTGTTGACGAATACGCATATTTTATTACTATCCGGCTTTATGGTTCTTTGCCTATAAACGTGATTAAAAATCTTCAGCAGTCTTATGAACGCGATCTTGCAGCAATAAGCTCAATTAAAAATCCAGCAAAAAAATATGAAGAGTATAGTTTGCTGAAATGGAATTATTTTACTGAGTTTGATTTGAACTTACACTCTTTTGAAAAATCACCGGACTGGCTTAACAATGAAAGCATTGCCTTGTTAGTAAAAGAATCTCTTCATTACCGGGATAATAAAGATTATAACATGATTGCATATACGATAATGAGCAACCATTTACATCTTGTAGTTATTCCATTCTTTAAAAAGATAATGTCTGAATCCGAATACAAAAATGAATACCCGTTGGGGAGTATGCTGGGTTCAATCAAGAAATTCACCGCTTTAAGAGCGAATAAAATATTGAACCGCGAGGGATATTTTTGGCAACATGAAAGTTATGATCATATAATTAGAGACGAAAACGAACTCTTAAAAATAGTGGAATATGTCCTAAACAATCCTGTGAAAGCCGGACTTGTTGAGCATTATTCACAATTCAAATGGAATTATATTAATCCAAAATACCTGTAGGACAAGTCTCCGACTTGTCCGGCGAAAACTGGCAGGCGAACGAAGGCGTATAAAAAAATATAAACCAAAGGAGAAGGGGCAAGACGGCGTCTTGCCCTACAATTTATTATGAAACGTAATTATTACATATTCACAAGCGGAAAATTAATCCGCAAAGATAACACGCTATACTTCGAACCCGGAGAGAATAACGAACCTTCAGAAACTGAATCCGACAATGATGAAATCTCCGTTGATGATGAATCAATTTCCGAAGCAGTCACAGAAGAAAACGAACCGAGAAAATTACCCCGCAAACCAATTCCTGTTGAAGATATTGATTCAATATTTTGTTTTAGCGAACTCAGATTTAACACAAAGTTTCTGAACTACATCGCTCAAAAAGAAATTACTCTACACTTATTCAATTATTACGGGTATTACTCCGGTTCATTTTACCCCCGGGAGCCATACGTTTCAGGCAAACTACTGGTAAATCAGGTTGAACATTATACTCACGCCGATAAACGACTAATCATTGCACAAAAATTTGTAGACGGTTCAATTCAGAACATCAAAAAAAACCTTCAATACTACAACGCGCGGGATAAAGATATGAGTCCTTTTTTACCGCTGCTTGATGAATTCTCGGAAAAAGTATATAAAACAAAAAGCATAAACGAACTCATGGGAATTGAAGGCAACGCCCGCTCAACCTATTACACAACCTGGAGTTTGATAATTGACGATGAGGTAAATTTCACCAAGAGAGAAAAACATCCGCCAACAAACCCTATAAACGCGCTCATTTCCTTTGGCAACTCACTGGTATACACAACCGTGCTGAGCGAGATATATAAGACACAATTGAATCCCCTGATTAGTTTTCTTCATGAACCCGGTGAAAGAAGGTTCTCGCTCTCGCTTGATATTGCCGAAATTTTCAAACCTTTGCTTTCTGACAGAATTATCTTCTCGCTGCTTAATAAAAAATAGATTCAGGAAAAACATTTCGACAAAAAAATTAATTATTGTATGCTCACGGAAGAAGGACGCAAAATATATCTAAGAGAATTTGATGAAAGATTAAAAACAACTATCAAACACCGCAAATTAAACAAGTCAGTAAGTTACCGTCAGTTAATCAGACTTGAATGTTATAAACTGATTAAACACATATTAGGTGAAAAAAATTATGAGCCTTTCAAAATCTGGTGGTAAAATAATTTCAGGAGGTTAAATACATGTACATAATCATGGTTTATGATGCGGCGCCGAAACGCGGGGCGAAATTACTAAAATACCTTAGAAAGCATATCCATTGGGTACAAAATTCAGTGTTTGAGGGCGAAGTAACAGAAGCTGGATTTGAGGAAATTAAAAAAGGAGTAAAGGATATAATTAATCCTGAGAAGGACGGTATAATTTATTACAGTTTTGATTCGCAGAATTATACAAAAAGAGGTATTATTGGTCATGAAATTAACCCGACTGATAGTTTTATATAAATAGTTACTCAACAAACCATTGGTGAAAAATCTGTTATTTTACAGACAATTAGTCTGTGAAATACGAAAAGCACAAAAAGTCGTCGAACCCCCGGGGATTTTACCGTATTACAGGTAGACGACCCAAATAGCCGTAGAAGTCTGGAATACGGCTTATTTTAGGGGAATTTCGGCGGGTGTTAATCGCTCTATAGTAGAATTGAAACACAAAATAGGAGGAAACTCACAATGCGCATATAGAGGTGTTAATCGCTCTATAGTAGAATTGAAACCTTTATAATTTTATAGGTAGAGTTGACCGTACTGGCGTGTTAATCGCTCTATAGTAGAATTGAAACGAAATCAAGATGTGATTTCGATTGAATCAGATTTTTGTGTTAATCGCTCTATAGTAGAATTGAAACTGAGTTCAAATATCTCTTAAGAACCGGGTGCAATGGTGTTAATCGCTCTATAGTAGAATTGAAACAGGTTTATGAACCATTTGATGAGTGGAAAAAGCATAGTGTTAATCGCTCTATAGTAGAATTGAAACCTAAAGAATCGGACATGAGTAAACTCGACTCTATGGTGTTAATCGCTCTATAGTAGAATTGAAACTAGCAGAACCATAAGTATCGGTTGGCTTGTTGCGTTGTGTTAATCGCTCTATAGTAGAATTGAAACTGATAATATTATTTGTGATTTATTTGTTTCTTATTAGTGTTAATCGCTCTATAGTAGAATTGAAACTCAACTACAGTATCAAGGTTTGCTATGTCTGTGGCTAGTGTTAATCGCTCTATAGTAGAATTGAAACTAATACAACATCAGACAGAGTATGAGAATGCGGCACTGTGTTAATCGCTCTATAGTAGAATTGAAACTTGTACTTTTAGCAAAAGCATTAAGAGCCTTTTCATGTGTTAATCGCTCTATAGTAGAATTGAAACGAGCTTTGACTTCTTTGTACTTTGCCCAT
>CAZEXO010000327.1:0-3989 GCA_964516545.1 uncultured Melioribacteraceae bacterium | reverse complement strand
CCGCTGGAAAAGAAACTGCTTTTGCAACGAATTAAAAAAGAAGGCTATTTGACAGAAAACGACCTGAAGGTTTTTTCTGATTATGATCCGCACAAAATTGATTTTGGTAGCGTAATTAATATCAAGTATGCTCTGCTCAGAAAAGCTTTCGATAACTTTTCGGCAAAAGGTAATTTTATTGAAAAACAACAAAAACAATTTTGCGAGGATAATTCATTTTGGCTTGATGACTACGCTTTGTTCATAGCGTGTAAAAATTATCATAACGGTGTTACATGGACGCAGTGGGATAAACCTATCGCCTTCCGCGAACCGGATGCTGTTATTGAATGGAAGGAGAAATTATCCGGGGAAATTGAATTCCAAAAATTCCTTCAGTATAATTTCTTCAAACAATGGCATGAAGTAAAGGAATATGCCCATTCAAAAGGTATTTCGATAATCGGTGATATACCTATTTTTATTGCTTACGATAGCGCTGATCTCTGGTCAAACAAGAAATATTACTCGGTAGACGAATCAGGAAAGCTGGAAACTGTTGCAGGTGTTCCGCCGGATTATTTCAGTCCGACCGGGCAGTTATGGGGAAATCCGCTTTACAAGTGGGATTTGATGGAGGAAAATAATTTCGAATGGTGGCAGCTTCGTATCAAACAGATGCTGAAACTTGTTGATTTTATTCGTATTGATCACTTCAGGGGGCTGCAGGCTTATTATGAAATTCCCGGCGACGCAAAAACAGCCGAACACGGACGATGGATGCTTGCCCCGGGGAAAAAACTTTTCGAGACCATAAAAAACAATTTAGGAGACGTTCCAATACTCGCCGAGGATCTGGGAATAATTACAAAGGAGGTTCGCGATTTACGCGATTCTTTCGGTTTCCCCGGTATGAGGATAATGCAATTCGCTTTCGGTAAAGGTGGTGAAAAAAGATTTCTGCCTCATAACTTTGATAAAAATACTGTCGTTTTCACCGGCTCACATGATAATGATACCACACGTTCGTTTTTCGAAAAAGAAAAAGAAAACAATACTGATGTTTTTCATCATGCTAAGAAATATTTCAATTATTACGGCGATGATCTTCGGATGGAATTAATAAAAGCCGCTTATAAGTCAGTAGCCAACATAGTTATAATTCCGATGCAAGATGTTTTGAACCTCAGCAGTGAAGCCAGAATGAATTTTCCCGGAATTCAAAATGGTAACTGGCAGTGGCGTTTTACCTGGAATCAGATAGATGAAAAACTTCCGCATGAGTTTAAGGAAATGGTGGAAATTTATGAAAGGTCGGGTTTTGAAAAAGAAGAAGAGGAAATAAAAATTGTGTATGGTGAATATCTGAAATAAAGGAGAAGTTCATGAAAAAAATTTTTACGCTGCTGGTTTTCATTTGTACAATCAGCTATTCGCAATCGGATACTGCAATTGTTCTTCTCTCATCAATTGACCCGGAAATTGTTCAGGATGTGAAATATGCCACCGAAGATAATTTCACGGGAAAAATTTTATACCCGACAGCAAAAGTATATTTAAGAAAAATTACGGCCGAAAAATTATCTCAGGCAAGTGATTATCTTGAAAAGAACCACGGATTGAGAATAAAAATATTCGATGGATACCGTCCACATTCCGTTCAGATAAGAATGTGGGAAATATTTCCAAATCCGAATTACGTAGCTAATCCTGCAAAAGGCTCAAAACACGGGCGCGGGGCGGCTGTTGATATTACGCTTATCGATAAAAACGGAAATGAACTTGACATGGGAACTCCATACGATACTTTCAATGAAAAGGCGCATTTTGCCTCGGAAAATATTTCAGCAACCGCCAGAAAGAATCGGGATCTTTTACGAAGTGTTATGAAAAAATTCGGATTCAAAGGAATATCAACAGAATGGTGGCATTTCGACTTAATCGGATGGGAAAAATATTCTATCCTCGATATTCCAATTAAGTAAAGATTGCTTTTTTCAGGGATTCCTCAATAGCGTGTTTGAATTTAGAAATCTCAACAGGTTTCCGAAATACATACTGAACACCAAGCTCTTTGTAATCTTCGGTTATTCCTTCAGTAATATCACTGCTTAAAATAATAACCGACGGATTCATGCTCAGTTTTTCACGCGTTAGTCTTTCGACCAGTTCATATCCCGACATTACCGGCATAGCATGATCTGTGATTACAAGAACAGGTTGGATTTGTTTGATTTTATTCCACGCATCTTTACCATTCTCGGCTGTTTCAATTGTGTAATTCGGTAAAATACTTTTTAACAATTTTGAATAAAGTATTTTGTCAGTGTTGCTGTCATCCACCAAAAGAATTCTTGTGGAGGAAATAGGAATTGTAAACATAAATTCAGCGCCCTGCCCGTAAGCGCTCTCAACCCAAATATCACCGCCGTGTTTTTTCACAATATCATAACAGAGCGATAATCCGAGTCCGCTTCCTTTCTCGCCCGCTGTTCCGGCAAGGGTAAATTTACTTTCCACTTTGAAAAGTTTATCTAAATGTTCTTCTTTTATTCCAACGCCTTCATCTTTCACGCTGAATCTGATCATTCTTTTTTCAATCATCGGGTAAGCGCCGATTATTATTTTACCTCCGCTGTTGGTAAACTTTATGGCATTCGAAAGAAGATTGTTGAATACCTGCAAAAGCAAATCAAAGTCTGCATGAATATAAACATCAGCCAACACATCATTAAGTATTCGGATATTTTTATTTATTGCCGCCCCGGCAATCATCTGATATGAATTGGCAACAATCGTTTTCGCGTTTACTCGTTTGGGTTCAAATTCAAGTCGACCTGTCTGAAGACGCGTCCAGTCCAAAAGTGAATTTACCAGCGACAACATACTTTTTGAAGACTCCAGGATAAATTTCGCATACTGCTCTCTTTTTTCCTGATCAAGTTTATTATCCTGTAACAATTCCGCAAAACCGATTATCGAACTGAAGGGAGTTCGCAGATCGTGTGAGATTATCGAAATAAATTTATCTTTTGTATCGTTCAGCTTTTTCAGGTTCTCAGCAGATTCTTTCAGCTCTTCTTCAGCGCGTTTACTCAGACTTATATCACTAACCAATCCGAATACTTTTTCAATCTCACCTTTTTTGTTTCGAATAACATTTACCTTGTTTTTTATCCAGACAATTCCACCCTCGCGGTCAATAATTCTGTAGACTATTTCATCTTTATTCCTTGCCGGATCTCTGTATAGTCTTTTGAATTTCGAAATAGTACCGCTCAGATCGTTAGGATGAATTATTTTTATCCATAGTCTTTTATCCTCAAGAAATTCGCTTTGTGTATAACCGGTTATTTGTTTAACGCCGGAAGTATAAAAAACCATTTGCAATTTATCACTAACACGCTCGGCTGTCCACAAACTCTCGCTAATGTTTTCCGTTATGCTTCTGTATCTTTCTTCAGATTCACGCAGCGCAAGTTGAGATCTTTTTTCTTCAGTAATATCCCTGATAATCGATACGATATATAAATTCTGTTCTGTCCGATATGAAATTGTTGAATTCTCAGCATAAAAAACTCCTTCATCTTTACGAAGTGCCTGATACTCAAAAATCATCGGTTTATTAATATTGTTTTCGAGTTCTTCAATTTTTTTTGCGACGTTCGGAATATCCTTGTTCGAAACCATATCAAGCGGATCGCGACCGATTATTTCTTCAGGTTTGTTGTAACCAAACATTTTGATAAATCTTTCGTTCACAAGCACAAGTTTTCTTTTTGACGATACTGAAATGCCTTCTGTTGAGGCTTCAAAAACCGATTTGATAAGTAACAGATCCCGTTCGGATTTTTTTTGCGAAGTGATGTCGGTAAGAATTGCGTTGTAATATTTCGGCTTGTCATTAAGATCAGAGACAATCGAAAAATTTCCCACAACAAAAACTATGGTTCCGTTTTTCCTGCGAAGCGGCAATTCTTTTGTCTGAACATTTTTAACATCAAAAACAT
>CAZEXO010000326.1:0-4057 GCA_964516545.1 uncultured Melioribacteraceae bacterium | reverse complement strand
AACACCGAATAATATTGTTACAACAATACAAATCCATAAATACTTGATTGTCTCCCTGGTCACATCTGAAAAGATAAATAGAAGCAAAACAATGATTGCAATTAATCCATTCCAGGCAAAAAAGCTGCTGATGTGATTCGAGAAAACCTGATTGAGCATCAGATTAAAATTCCATCCGTGATCGATAAAAAACATTATTAGGTAATAAGAAGGAATAATTAAACCGGATAAAAAAAGGACCAGGTACAAATTACGCATTCTCATAATTTCCTCCTGCTGCCTGATATTTTTTATGGATGTGTTTATAATAGTAAACTTTGTTATTTTTGACAACAATTATAAAAGGAAGGAGCTCCGGTGGACAGAAATGTTTTTATTACCAGAGAACTGAAAGAAAGCTCGGAAACAAAATTAAATATATTGCATGAATGTACAAACTCAATCAACAGCGCGGTGGATTTAATAATCGATTCGGTTAAAAAAGGTAAAAAATTACTCTTCTGCGGTAACGGCGGAAGTGCGGCCGACAGTCAGCATCTGGCTACTGAGTTTATGATACGCCTTAGTCATGATATAAACAGACCCGCTATCCCTGCACTAGCGCTTACAACAGATACATCAAACTTAACAGCCGGTGGTAATGATATAGGTTTTGAAAATATTTTTGCACGAAACATTGAGGGACTCGGAAACGAAAACGATGTACTCATAGCTATTTCAACAAGCGGCAACTCAGTAAATATTATTAAAGCAGTTGAAAAAGCCCGTTTTAAAAATATGAAGGTAATAGGTCTACTCGGAGGGACAGGCGGAAAACTAGCAAGTATGGTCGACGTTCCGATAATTGTTCCATCGAAAAATGTTCAGCGAATTCAGGAAGGACATATAACCATAGGTCATATAATTTGCGAATTGGTTGAAAGAGAGATATACGGATAATTTTTCCAGGATCAACATTTCCAAAATGATCAGACAACTAGAACAAATATCAATGAATGCCTGTCCGGTGTTACAACAGCTTATCTTCAGGTCTTGATGAATAACTACCCGGCAATCAATCTTTATTCAAAAATGGGATTCAGCGAGGAATATAAATACTGGCACAGAGTAAAAAAATGATATCCATTAAAACCACTTCACAAAATCAGGGGGAGTAAAATGCAGAAAACAATTAAGATTATCCTAACCACAATTTTGATTTCCTTTACTTCTCACCAGATTCTTTCACAAAACATTTTCGAACAAAAAGAAAAAGCCGAACAGTATTTAGCTCTACTCAATGATAACAACAAAATAATGTGCAGTGTTGCGTTATCAAAAAACGGTGAAACGTTTTTTGAAAAATACCTCGGTTTTGCTGATGTGGAAAAGCAAATACAAAATAACCGTCTCACAAAATTCAGGATTGGTTCTATTTCAAAAGTGTTCACAGCGGTGATTATTTTCCAGCTTATTGACGAGACAAAACTTTCACTTGAGACAAAACTGGCAGATTTTTTTCCAGAAATACCGAACGCTGAAAAAATAACAATATCAAATTTATTGAATCACCGGAGCGGAATTTACAATTTCACAAACTCTCAGGAATATCCGCTATATATGACAAAACCAAAGTCGCGTGAAGAACTAAAAAATATTATCGCGGGTTTTGATCCTTCTTTCGAACCTGACTCAAGAAGCGAGTACTCTAACAGTAATTACGTATTACTGAGTCTGATCATTGAAAATATCACCGGCAATAATTATCAAACAGAATTAACTAGTAGAATTACAAAGAGAATCAACCTTGAGAATACTGACTATGGCGGTAAAATTATTACAGGGAATAATCAGGCTAAGTCTTATGCTTTTCAAAATTCAGCATGGAATGAACTTCCCGAAACTGACATGTCAATTCCGATTGGAGCCGGAGCGCTGATTTCAACTCCATCCGATCTTAATAAATTTTTCTTCGAATTGTTTAATGGAAATTTGATTTCGGAAAATTCTCTGCAAAAAATGACCGAGATTACCGAAAGAGCCTACGGACGCGGAATTTTTGATGCATCATTTGGAAATAAAAAAGGATTCGGACACAACGGCGGTATTGACGGATTCTCCTCAGCATCAAAATATCTGGTTGATGATAAAATTGGAATATCAATAACAGCAAACGGAAGAAATTATGATCTTGATGAGATTTGCAGAGTTCTTCAAAAAATATATTTCAATGAACCGGTTGAACTTCCTGATTTCGAAACTAAAGAATCCTCACTGACTGAAGAAGAATTAAAAAAATATGTCGGCGTTTTTTCATCCGGGAACATTCCCGTGAAAACCACCTTTTTTATACAGAGCGGAATTCTTTATGGTCAGGCAACCGGTCAGGGCGCCTTTCCACTGACACCTCTTGAAAAGTCATCATTCAAATTTGAACCCGCGGGAATCACCATCGTTTTTTCCGATGAGAACAACTTTGTCCTGAATCAAAACGGTAACAATTATAATTTTTCAAGAGAGATTGTAAAAGAAGGAACACCGTTAATCAAATTATCGGACGAAGAATTAGCAGAATATGAAGGAATGTATTCATCTGCCGATCTTCCTTTGAAGATTAAGATTTATGTGGAGAATCAGGAACTATACGGACAAGCGACAGGACAGAGTTCTTTTCCACTAACACCAGCCGCAATCAACGAATTTAAATTTGATCCTTCCGGATTAAGAATCGTCTTCAGTAAAGATGATAACGGAAACCAGACTTTTATTCTTTATCAGGGCGGCGGGGTTTTTAATTATATTCGGGAGTAAATGTTTTATAATCTGATCAGAGTGATTTTCTAAAAAATAGTTTTTTCAGAGAGGCTACGACTAATTAAAGTTTCAGAGTAGCCTCTTATGCAATTCGTA
Source organism: uncultured Melioribacteraceae bacterium (assembly GCA_964516545.1). Classification (GTDB taxonomy): domain Bacteria; phylum Bacteroidota; class Ignavibacteria; order Ignavibacteriales; family Melioribacteraceae; genus JAHISV01. Next base: position 1,168 of record CAZEXO010000326.1, on the reverse strand, counting down.
ATCCACAGTAGAATAGTATATTTGCAAACTGAAAAACACTAGAGATGTTTGACTGCTAACAAACATAATTCCGTATCTCCCGTATTTTTCCACTCGCGTAAAGATTTCGGTTTTATCACTACGAGATCACCCTGTTCAGCCGGGAATATTTCTCCGTCAATTTTTATCTGCCCTTTACCTTTCACAACAAAAAACGTAACCGGAATATCAAGTGAATGCGATTCAATAACATTTGAGGGTTGTATTGTTAGCTCAACAAACTCACAATTGTTCGCTTTTCCTATACTCTTTCCAACAGCTTCTTTTTGTTTCAGAATTACTTCAGCGTCGGAGTATTTATAAATCATTTTTTCCTCATAACAATGAATAAAAATAATATTATGGATTAACCGGCTTATACTTTCGATCGAATTTTTTCAGCGCGGCAGGATATTTATTGCTGTCCCAGAAATGTTTCTGTTCGGGATGATTAAGCATCTCTTCAGCGGTCAGATTGTAGAATGTGTAAAGTACGCGTCCTTCTTTATCAGGCAGCGGGTCATCCCAGGTAAAATCGATATGATACCAGTCATCAAGTATTTTAACAAGATTCCAGGCATGGTCCATTTCAGGGCTTGTAATTATTAAAGATTCTATTCCCGCCTCGTCGAAATATTTCTGCGCAATCAAACTATAACCATGACAGGTAGCATAACCTCTGAATATGGCATTATGCGCACTGTTATTATTTTTGTTTTTATCATACTTGGTTTTTTCAATAATATGATCATGGATTTTCTTTTCAATCTCAAAATCATCCATACCCGGTTTAATTAATGTATCAAGAACCGATTTCACATATTTACTAATCTCATCTTCCTCAAAGGCTGTTGTTAAATACTTAACATTGTATTCAATACTATATGAGTCTTCGAATCCACGGATTGAGGATTCAATATGATCAAGATTATTTTCAAGGTATGAACTGCGCTTATAAGCACTTTGGGAAAACGTCTCGCCATCAAATCTCTCTCCTGAAACATTACCTAAAAAATGAATAATAAATTTCGTCTCCCTTTTGTTAAGTTTGTCAAAAATTATATCAACATATTCATCTCCGGTAAGACAAAACAAATCCGATTTCCTGTTTTCTTCTAAGTAATCAACATTCAGTTTCACTTCAATATAC
>CAZEXO010000325.1:0-4061 GCA_964516545.1 uncultured Melioribacteraceae bacterium | reverse complement strand
AAACAACAATAAGGATAATCATGCCTCCAGGAAAAAAGTACAAAATCCTCTTTATAACTTCAGAGGTTGTTCCTTTTATTAAAACGGGTGGATTAGCGGACGTGTCTTCAGCTCTCCCTCAGAAACTCCAGGAAATGGGTCATCAGGTCAGGATTGTTGTTCCAAAATACGGTGCAATCGATGAAAGAAAATATAAAATCCATGAGGTAGTTCGACTCAAGGACTTAAAAACAAAAATAAACGACAAAGAAGTAATCTTTTCATTAAGGTCGAGTTTTTTGGTAGGGCAGAAGGCTCGTGTTCAGATTTATTTTCTCGATAATCAGGAATACTTCGGCAGTCGGCATAGTCTTTACAATGATCCCATCACGGGAGAAGAATTTCAGGATAACGATGAAAGATTCATACTTCTCGCAAAATCTGTTTACGAATTGATAGAACGACTAGGCTGGATTCCTGATATTATCCACTGCAATGACTGGCAATGCGGATTGGTACCGGTTTATCTGAAAATTCTTGCTCGGAAATATCCAGAGTTAAAAGAGATAAAATGCCTCTACACAGTTCATAATCTTGCTTACCAAGGTGAATTTCCAAAAAGTAGTTTTGCAAAAACCGGTTTACCCGAAGAGTTGAATAGCAATGATTACCTTCTTCATAAAAACAAACTTAATTTTCTCAAAAGCGGATTGGTTTTTGCCGATGCAATTAATACTGTTAGTGAAACATACGCTTCTGAACTGACAAAGTATGAAGATTATGGCGAAGGATTATTTGAAGTACTTAAGAAACGCAAAAAGGATATTCACGGTATTATAAATGGTATTGATGATTCAATCTGGAATCCTTCAAAAGATAAAAAGATTGAAAAAAAATACTCATCTAAAAGTCTTGAATTAAAAGAAGACAATAAACGAGCGCTTGTTGAAAAATTCGGATTCAAATATGATCCTAAAGTACCGATTATAAGTATGATATCAAGAATTGATGCCAACAAAGGTTTTGACTTAATAAAAAAATCATTCAACGAGATACTAAAACTGAATGTGAAATTTATTCTGCTGGGTAATGGAGATAAAAAGTTACATCGGTTTTTCGAGGAAATGGCTGCAAAAAAATCGTCAAAGTTTGCCTGTTATCTGGGATTCGATGAAGAACTTGCACATCTGATTGAAGCGGGTTCTGATATTTATCTGATGCCCTCAAAAATTGAACCTTGCGGATTGAACCAGATGTATAGCCTTGTTTACGGAACCGTTCCTATTGTAAGAGCTACCGGCGGGTTAGCTGATACGGTTGAACCATTTGAAGAAAAATCCGGGAATGGAAATGGTTTTGTTTTCACAAAGTATGACAAAGAAGAATTGCTGAAGTCCGTCAAAAATGCCGTGAAGATATTCAGTACCGATGAAAAATCCTGGCAAAAAATTATGCGAAATGGTATGAAAGCTAACTTCAGTTGGTTAACCTCAGCAAAGAACTATGTGGAATTGTATAAAAAGTTATTAACGAACAAATAATGAGTCATCCAGCTCTTTTTCTGGACAGAGACGGAACAATTAATTACGATACAGGGTATATAGGCGACCCTGAAAAAGTTAAATTGTATCCGGACGTTGCTCAGGGAATTAAGGAGCTTAAAAATATATTCGGGTTTAAGATGATTGTAATATCCAATCAGTCGGGAATAGCCCGGGGTTTGATGACGCACCGGGATGTTGATGCTGTTAATGAAAAGATAAATGAACTTTTAATCGCAAGTGGTGCTAAAATAGACGCGTTTTATTATTGTGCTTCACATCCTCAGTTCAAAAGTGAATTTTCGGATTCATGCCGTAAACCGTCTCCCGAACTTGTTTTTCTTGCAACAAAAGAACATGATATTAATTTGAATCTTTCTTACTTCATAGGTGATAAGGTCTCGGACATTGAATGCGGAATTAATGCAGGAACAAAAACGATTTTCCTGAAAAATGAAATTAATGACGAAGAAATTATTCGCTTGAAAAAAGAAGGAAAAACACCCAACTTTGTAGCTGAAAATTTTACAGCAGCGTGCGAATTTATTAAAGAAGACTTTACGGAGGCTATTTCTTGAGATTATTTGTTTTCCTCTCATTCCTATTAGGTACCATGTTTCTTTTTAATGCTTGCGAAGAAGACCCAACATCAATCGGAAGTAATTTATTGCCTGGCGATGATCTCGTTCAGTTCGTAGAACTTGATTCATTCAATGATGATCTCGCTCAGACTTCAGCGCAGTATTCAAAACAGATTTATCTTGGACAAAGTGAAAGACTATTACTTGGAATAAGTGATGGAATAAAAGCATCTTCGCTTATGCGTTTTTATTTCCCGATAACAGCATCATTGGGTTCTCTTATTGACTCAAATAAAGTGAATATTGTGTCTGCTAAAATTTTCCTAGAACCCAATTATACATTTGGCGATACAAACGCTGCTTTTTCATTTGAGGTATTTAAAATAAATTCAAGCTGGACTGTTGATTCATTCACCGTTGAAAAACTTCATCAGCTCGACTATGATCATTATGATCTTGTTAATAATCTTTCTTATTCAGATTCATTAATAAACTTTAATGTTGATCCGCAGCTTATTTATGAATGGATGGTTGCTTTGCTCGATACGAACATCGCCGACCCAAATGGTTTTCTATTTGCGCCAAAAAATGATTGCGCGAAAATTCTCGGGTTTAAGTCCTACTCTACCTATAATACGCAAATTCAACCTTATATGGTCATTGAGTATGATGTCCCAAGTGAGGAATACACCGACACATTAACAGCCACGTTACTTTCCGACGCGCATGTTATTGAAGGAGAGATGCAGCAGTACTCAGAAGAAATCATTCCTCTTCAATCAGGTTTTGGCTCAAGAGCTGCGTTACATTTTGATTTGAGTAATATTCCTCAAAACTCTGTCATCAATGATGCATTTCTCGAACTTCATTATAACCCTGATGAATCAGTGATAGGAACAGTTGATCCAAAATCGATTTTGGTTTCCATGCTTAAGGATTATGAAACATATGAAGAAGATGATTCGCTCGGATTCTTTGTTTTATCACGCAATGAAAATGTCTTCTCGGGACATATTACAAATTTTGTACAAAAATGGATTAACGCGAACAATTTCGGAGGATTTGCAAATGAAGGGCTTTCCCTCAGGATGACCGATGAATTGGAATCGCTAAACAAATATATATTTTACGGAAGTTCGGTTTCCGATAAAGCGCTTAGACCAAGACTTAAAATCATTTTTTCAAAAAAACAATAATCTTCTATGAAAACTATTACAAGATTTTTTCTCTTAACATTAATAATTCTCCCGGAGATTTTTGCTCAGGGTAGTTCAATCTATTCAAGATATGGTATAGGAGATTTATTCCTCTCTTCATCTGCCAGAAGAAATGGTTTTGGGGGATTGGGAGTTGCACTTGAGGATAAGTATTTTCTTAACGACATTAATCCCGCGGGATGGAATAAACTTGCGCTCACGAGATTTGAAATAGGCGCTACAATTGACAGACTATCCATCGAATCATTCCAGGGAGAATCAACCTTTAATGAATTTACTTTCTCGGGTCTTAGTTTCGGTGTGCCTCTTGAGAAAGATTTAGGAATTTCATTAGTGGGCGGATTGATACCATACTCCAATGTTGATTACACGATTTCCTTTCTAAATACAGGTGATATTACAGGTGATTATACCATCGATTATACAGGTAAAGGAGGTATTTCAAAATTCTTTATCGGTTCAAGTTATCGTCTTCCGCTTGATTTCTCCGTGGGATTAGCCTATGAATATTATACGGGAAAAATTGATTACACCTCGAATGTTTCATTTCCTGAATATTGTGGGGCATAGATATCTACTGCATGAGAAATGCCTCCAAAAACTCCAAGAATCAGAATTATTCCGATAATTGCTGTACCCAATGATTCACCTAATGTCTGACCGGTTGTAGTAATGCCTGATGCGTTATTTTGATTTTCATCCGGAATATTGATTAATGCAATATCAGTACTTAAAGCCATTAT
>CAZEXO010000324.1:0-4112 GCA_964516545.1 uncultured Melioribacteraceae bacterium | reverse complement strand
TTGTTTTTATACCCATTTTTATTCCCCGGGGAATAAAAATGGGTATAAAAACAACCAGTTTTAAGTTACAAACAAAGGGTAAAACCGATATTATTGATATCACACGCGATGTTCAAAATGCTGTTAATAATTCATCTTTTGCCGAAGGAAATGTCCTCATTTTTGTGCCCGGATCCACCGCCGGAATAACATCAATTGAGTATGAGCCGGGACTACTGAAAGATTATCCCGATTTTTTTGAGAAAATTATTCCGTCAAAAAATACTTACGAACATGACAATACATGGCATGACGGAAATGGTTACTCACATATTAGGGCGTCTCTTCAGGGTTCGTCATTTACAGTTCCTTTCGTAAATAGAAAATTAATACTGGGAACATGGCAGCAGATTATACTTATTGATTTTGATAACCGTGCGCGTTCACGCGAAGTTGTTGTTCAGATAATGGGAGAGTGAGAAAAGAATGTCGAAAACTATTACAGTATTTGGAAGTTCAAGACCAAAACCCGGAGACAAGGAATATATTTCCGCGTATAAATTAGGAAGAATTCTCGGCGAAATTGAATATACCGTATGCTCGGGAGGTTATCAGGGGATTATGGATGCTGTTTCAAAAGGTGCGCGTGATATGAATTCAAAAGCAATCGGTGTGATTCTGGAAAAAAATTTTTCCACACCAAGTAAATATCTCTCCGAAACAATTGTGTGTAAAACTCTTTTTGAAAGAATCCAAACACTTTTAGACAAAGGGGACGGCTACATAATTCTTGAAGGCGGAACAGGAACATTACTCGAACTTGCTTCCGCATGGGAATATATTAACAAAGGTTTTTCCTTGAAAAAACCTGTCGCATGTCATGGAGACATGTGGAGAAGAATAGTTGCAGAAATGGATATAAGAATGGCAGTAGAAGAACGAGAGACAGGGTTGATAAAATGTTTCGACACAGTTGAGAAGTGCGCTGAGTTTGTTTGCAGTCAACTTGAATGAGTTTCTTCTAAAAGATTATTTACTAACTTCATCACAAATTCTGTGTTTAAATCTCTCACACATTTATACGGCTCGAGCACCCGGCTGCAGGATAAAGGTTTAGGGGAATAAAAAAAGCAGGGGGCGCAAATTAAATTAAGCGTTGCAATTTTATGAGGAGTTTTCCAGGGTCTGATAAAATTTATATTTGTAGGACCGATGATAGCAACCACGGGAATATTGAGAGCCGACGCGATGTGCATGTTGCCTGAATCATTGGAGACGAATAAATTGCATCTTTTCATAATCGCCGCACTGTTTACAAGTGAATCAGCGTTTATTACCAAAGCACGTTCGGAATTAATTAATTCTGCAATTTTATTTTTCAACTCATTTTCTTCAGGACCACCGAACAGTAATACTTTTGCATTTTTCTCTTCAATTAATTTTCGACCCAGTCCCGCAAAATTTTCAGGCGCCCATCTTCTGTTTATGTGATTTTTAAGTGTGTTACATCCCGGATGAAAACCTACAACTAAATCCTCTTCGTTGATTATATTTTCTGAGAGAAAATTATGAGCCGCTAAAAGAGATTCTTCGCTGATGGGAAAATTCAGTTTGTGTTCTTCAGTAATTTTAACGCTCGTAATCATTTCAATCATTTTAAGATTTGTGATTACATTGTGATTGGTAATCTCTTCCTCAACCCGGTAATTATTTAAGAATCCCAACTCCGCTCTGTCCATTTTTAAGTATTTCACGGCATAACGTTTTGGGGCTGCAACTAAAAAACTAATGATATTATATTCTTTCCGGTTGGAAGGATAAACATTTATTGACGCATCGTAACGCCGGCATAATTTTAATAATTGATAAAGTGATTTTATCGGATTGTTTTTGAGGAAATCAATAAAATGAACGCGTTTAATTTGAGGAAGATTTTTATATAACTGCTCAACGCCCTTAAACATAACGAGCGCTTCAATTTCCGTATATGGTAAATCCTCTTTTAATTTCGTCAGAGCGGGGGTGAACATTAATGCATCTCCGATACCCGATAACGCAATAATAAGAATTTTCAAAAATCCTCCCGAAAAAAAAGCCGGATATTATAACTAATATCCGGCATCCAAAATATAATTTCTTATGCGAAATAAAAAGAATTATTCAAGTACTCGTTTATCTAATTCCGTTGTGTCGGATTTTGCTAATTGTTTATATCTGCTGATCATATTATCAATATTCGGATCATTCGGAAGATACTGTTTTAGTTTTAACAGCATGTCGAGTATCTTACTGTATTTACCGAGATTCTCATAGTGCGTCATTAAGAGAGCATATGGATTATAATTACTTGAAAAATCAGTCGGGTTAGTTTCCAGAACTCGTTCACAGGCAGATATAATTTCATCGGCATAACTCATGTAATCCTCCATGGCGCCCAGTGAATAAAGCAATCGGGCAATATCATGTTTAATTCTGTAATCCATACCAACAGTACTTCGCGGTAAATTCTCATCCATCTTTCGCAGCACGGAAAGAGTTTTTGTCGGATCATTCAGATCGTTAAAACAATACAGAGCCAGCCGTACATAAGCGTTACGATAATTTTGAGCCATACGAATATGGTTATCATCTTTAAATACGGAAGGATCATCCATACCACGGAATTTGAACCCGGGCAGGTAATCATTCGAATATTGATCGGGATTCGTCATCAACTGTTTCCACATAACTTCGTAGTTGATTGAATTATCGCCCGCTGCTTGTTTATCGGGTACGAGTCTGAATGCCATTCCTTCCATCTGAAGATAATCGAACAAATCAAGTTTTGAATCATCGGAAGTAGTTGCCGCCCAGTAAATAGGTCGTTCCCAATTATTGGATGTTATAATGTCGAGAAGCACCTGATCCTGTGGGCGAAGAACTCCAACCTCGCCGAAACGTAGCGGCGGATTTAACTCCCAAACTAATTTCTTGTTATTGATAATCGATGTATCCTTTACGTTATATTTCTTAATAACAACATCTGGCACATCCAACGCCATGTTTCGCTTTTCAAACTGAGCGTATCTTATTCCCGCAATTTGCGCATCGCTCATCTGCATCTTTACTTTAGCTGCGCCGTGCGGTGATTGATTTTTTAACTGGTCAACATACCATCCGGTATTAATTAAGCTGAGATTTGCGATTCTTACATCGCGTCTCACGCCCTCAACATCCTGTAAATACCAAAGAGGAAAAGTGTCATTATCTCCGTTAGTGAATAGTATCGCATTCGGGGCAACACTCTGAAGCAGATTATATGAATAATCCCATGGGATGAAATTTCTTGAGCGGTCATGTTCATGGTAATTAGCCAAGAGCATATTCATTGGAATAATCAGAAAACCAATTATCATCGCGAGACCAAGAGCAGGCTTAGCGATACTCGGTTTTTTAATTTCCTGTATTATCATATCGAAAAATCCGCGCGCACCAAGGGCAATCCAGATTGAAAAGACCATCATGGCGCCAACATAAAAATAATCCCTCTCCCGCGGCTGGGGCTCCTGGCTGTTAAAATATATCGCCATAATATGTCCGAACAAAAGAAACATCGTCATGTAAATAGAAGCCATTTTCCAATCCTTTCGGAAATGATAAAAAATTCCGAAGAGCCCGAAGAAAAGTGGTATGCCGTATAATTGTTTCCAGTCAACACCTGTATCCTGCACCGTGGATGCTCTGCCGACATAGTTCCATAACATATAACGATTAACCATGTGGTCCATCTGATAATCGAAGAAGAAATGCATGTCTGTTTTATAGTCGGAATATATTGCGCGATGCTGAGGTTCAGCAGAATATCTTCTTTTGAAAATCGGATATTCTCCGTATTGCTCTCTATTTAAGTAAGAAACGAGACTCGGGAAAGTTTTTGGCGAGTTCAGGTTTATCGGAGGATCCTGATTAGAACGAATGATAATCATCGTGTATGTTGTAAAACCGATAAGAGCGAAAAGAATAGAATTCAGTATCAGAGCAAAAGTCGGTTTGTTTTCTTTTCTTGCCCAATAAATACCAAAACCCAGAATGGCAAAAAGACCCAGGAAAATCACAATATCAAGAAAATGGTTGTCTCCGCCTATACCGGATAA
>CAZEXO010000323.1:0-4124 GCA_964516545.1 uncultured Melioribacteraceae bacterium | reverse complement strand
AATTTTTAAGAGGTTCAACAGCCTTGCTTACTAATTCTAAACCAAAAAATAATAAGCCAAAATAAAAAACAATTTCCCCCGCGAGCTTCCATTTTCCTTTTCCAGCGAGCCACAATAATCCGCCCGCTGAAAGTATAAGAGGTGAAATTTCCGTAAAGCGCCAGACAACAAACTGGACAGTTAAAGTTGTGCCGATATCCGTTCCTAAAATAATTGCTAACGATTGAGAAAAACTGATTAATCCGGCGCTTACCAGGCCTATGGTAAGAGCTGTGGAAGCGGAAGAACTTTGAAACATTATTGTCGCAATAATGCCGGATAAAAGGCCATAAAATCGTCTTTCCACCAGGTATTTAACATATTGCTTTATGCGAACATTAATAAGCAGCTGAACAGACGCAGACAGGCGCAGCATGCCAATGAGAAATAAAATTATGCCGCTTATCGCGATGATTATTTCCTGCATTTAAATATCTCTGTCATTTTTAACTAAGCTTATCTTGTTCATTGATATAATTACAAATTTGTTATTAAACCACAAGTATAATAATTGATATCGATATTTACGATTCTTTTTTTACTCGGCATTTAAAGTTTGTTGAATATAATCTATTAAGTTTTTGTTGACATTAGTAAGGAAATACTGCTATATTTCACACACTTTTACATTGTTAAGCTTTTAAAATAGTTATCTGACCTTATCAACTTACAGATTAAGGAGATAATGTTTTGGGGAATAACGAATCTTCTCTTACTGGTATCCCGGCTCAAAACATATCATCACTACAAGCTGATTTTTCCTTATTTCACCATCAGGATCTTTTAACCTCACCAGATTCTGAGAAGCCATGGAATCAAAAAAAACTTGTTAATAAACTAAACCATCTGAATTTTATCGACGGTTTCTTTTTTCTCATCCTCAGTGATAATAATAGTAAATATTTTTTTGCAAAAGCTTATCCCCTGCCCTGCGTAAAAGATGAACTGCTTTGCCGTCTTACATCTCCAGAAGTTACCAAAAATATTTCCAACTATAAGTTTGATTTTCTAATGATTGATGACGGGCTCACCGCCGTTCTTGCTCCTATTCAATTAATCTCTGCGGATAATGATATTATTCAATTATCACTCCCCGATCATAGCCATGTAAAAAAAATACGTAAAACAAGACGCTATAAATGTGATGATATTGATTGTCGATTAACACAGGATGGTTTAGAGGCTGAAGGAAAATTGATAGATTTTACACCCACGGCGATGGGCGTCAGATTATCTATCGATGATTCTGCAACATCCTTTGATTTCAATAATCCTGTTGACCTAACTCTAAGCAACAAAGGGCAAATACTATATTCCGGCCCGTGCAGCTGTATCCGCAATGGTATTAACTCATATGATGGTAAAATTGTTTTAACGCCGCTAGTTAACCACATAGAACGCTTCCCTAAAAGAAAAATGCGTAATCCCCGGCAGCAGATTAGTCCGTCTTTTGTTTTGAGATTCAGGCATCCTTTTTTTCAAAAGAACATTGAAAGAGATATTCAGGAAATTTCTACTGCGGGATTTTCTATTATCGAAAGTGCGGAAGAAGAAGTCCTGATACCTGGCCTAGACATACCAACATCGGTGATTAACTATGCTGGTGTTCTAAAAATCCCCTGCTCCATTCAAGCACTATATCGACGCGAAGATAAAATTAATAATTGTCTACATTTTGGTTTTACCATTACTGATATGGATTTAAAATCATATACTAATTTAAACCACATCCTTGGTACGTATACTGACAGTAATGCGCGTGTATCGACGGAAGTTGACATGGATTCCTTATGGGAATTCTTTTTTGATACTGGTTTCATATACGGTGAAAAATATGAACATCTTTATTCATATCGATATGATTTCAAAAATATTTACCAGAAGCTTTATCAAGATAATCTCGATATTGCCCGCCATTTTGTATACGAAAAAAACGGTCAAATATATGGTCATATTTCTATGGTTCACGCTTATAATCCGTCTTGGCTAATACATCATTTTTCCGCACGCAGAATGGGTAATAGGCTACCTGGACCTTCTGTTTTAAAACAAATTATTCATTATACAGGTGCTTACAATCGCCTACCATCTGCCGGGATGGATCATGTCATGACTTATTATCAACCAAATAATAGAATTATTGATCGCATATTTGGAGCATTTACCAGACAAATTAGTAATCCCTCGATTAGTTCTCTCGATGTTTTTTCTTATATTGTCATCAATAAATCTATTTTAAACAAAGATCTTCCAGAATCTTGGTATATTCGAGAATCTTCTACAATTGATTTTAATGTTCTAAAATGTTTTTATCAATCATCATCTGGTGGTCTGATGCTAAACGCTTTCGGGCTTGATTCTTCTTCCGAACCATTAAAATTATTATTTTCAAAAAGTGGATTTAAAAGAGATTATAGAACCTACTGTTTATTGTATGAAGATAATCCCGTTGCTTTTTTCATTATAAACCAATCTGACTTGGGATTAAATTTGTCTGATTTACTAAATAGTTTAAAAATCATTATTTTAGATCAGGCATGTTTACAATGGAGTATTATTCTTTCCGCAATTTCTATTTTTTCTAAATTTTATACAGAAAACCATATTCCGGTCCTTATTTATCCAAAGGATTACCTTTTTTCTCAAAATATAAAAGAAGAAAAAAAATACGCTTTATGGATATTGCAAGCAATTAAAGGAAGTGACGATTTTCTTCAATATACTAATGCACTAATTAAAGCATAATCGGTTTCTTTATGAATAATGAAATACCCCTTTATAATACTATACTACTAAAAACATATATCGATCTTTTGGAATATAAATATCCTGCAATAAATATATCTGAATTATTGGAATATTCCGATATATCACCATATGAACTCGAAGATCGCGGAAAATGGCTTAACCAAAGTCAAGTTAATCGGTTTTATGAATATATATTGTTTACCACAGGTAATAATAATATTGCTCAAGAAGCTGGTCGATTTGCGGCAGAATCAAAGTCCTCAACACTTTTAAGACAATACGCGATAGGCTTTTTAACTCCTTCTATAGCATATTGGATGCTAGAAAAAATTCGATCAACATTAAGTAAACATATTAGGTTTAAAGTAACAAATCATTCTTCTAACAAATTTACCATAATAGCTGCCCTGGAAGAAGGCATAAAGGAAGAAAAATATCAATGCGAAAATAGAATTGGTTTATTTGAGGGATTAGCAAGATTATTTACAAATAGTTATGCAGACGTTAAGCACACAGAATGTTTACATAATGGAGACAAGTATTGTAAATACATTGTTAGCTGGAAGGTTACATCATCATTAATATCAAAATTAATATCACGTTATTTTTCTGCATTTGGTTTAATTTCTTCATTAATATTATTTTTTATTTTACCTTTTAATATTTGGTCATATTACTTTCTAATTGTAATGCTTATATCAATATTATCTCTTTTAATTTCCGAATATCTATCTAAAGCAGATCTTCAAAAATCTGCTGAAAGTCAACAAAACATAGCTGAACAATTAATCGATCAATTCAACATTCGCTATAATGAACTAACTTTAATAAAAGAACTCGGAGAAGCTTCAGCAACTATTTTTGATCCTCAAGATTTACTGAATTTCACGGCTGAAGCTTTACAAAAAAGATTAAAGTTTAAACGTGGCATGCTCATGTTGTCTGATCCCGAGAAATCTAAGTTGATATATGTGGCAGGTTATGGTTACACTCAAGAAGAAGAATCAATCATTCAAAATACTAATTTTAGCATTAGCAAGCAAGAATCTCGAGGGGTTTTTTATTTAGCATATCATCGGCAGAAACCATTTATCATTGATGATGTCAATAATATCAGAGGCGACCTTTCTGAAAGAAGCATCAATTATATCAAATCATTAGGAGTAAAATCATTTATTTGTATACCTATTATTTATGAAGAAATATCTGAGGGGATCTTGGCCTTTGATAACAGTGAATCGGGCGATCCCGCTACTCAAAGTGATATAAGTTTACTAATAGGTGTAGCCCAACAATTAGGAATCAGCTTAAATAACGCGCGTGCTCATAAAAAAGTA
>CAZEXO010000322.1:0-4127 GCA_964516545.1 uncultured Melioribacteraceae bacterium | reverse complement strand
ACTCTTTCTTCAGAGTTGATTTCCTCAATTGCAATTGCTAATCTGTTATTCATAGTTATCCTTTGTTATTTTTAAATTTACCCGGAAAATTTCCTTCCGAATCTTTTTCTTTTTCGTCCTGGTGAAAAATCATCATTCCTTGTTTCCAGCTGATTTAATTTTCCCTCTTTGAAAAGTTGTATTACTTCTAACGCACTCCCCTCCTGACAGGTAAAAACATTTATTTCGGCAGATGTGAGAAACCGGAGAGGATTTACTCCTATATTTTTGGTCACAACAACGCCGGCGTTGTTTTCGATCAGAAATCTTGCCGCCTGTATTCCCGCACCGCCTAATTCTTTTACGTACGGATTAGGAATAATTTTTATTGAAGCCTCGGAAGTATCATTAAATAAAAAATACTTACTCCTTCCGAATACTTCTGAAAGCGGAGAAGTGGTTTCAGGTTTCTCTATCGTAACAACAATTATCATCTGTTTTTACTTCAGCTACTTTCTGCCGAATCCTCTGCCACGACCTCTGCCTTGGTCGCCGCCGCCACCGAAGCGTTTTCTCATTCCTCCGCCTCCGCAGGGTCTTCCACCTCGACCGAGACCATAAATAATTTCTTTCTCACTAGTTGTTTGTTCGTTTGTCTTTTCAGATTCTGTTGTCTTTGAATCCAGACAACGTCCTCTTCTTCTCCCTGTTAAAGAGCCTTGACCCATTGGTCCTGTTCTATCAAATCCCGGCATAATTGCCTCCTTATATTTTTTTGATTATAAAATTATTCCCGGAGAATTCTACTTCCCGTAAAATTTCTTTTTCAATCAGATTATTTATCATTTCCCAATTACTGTTTGCCTTTAATAAGAAACTATCAATAGCATCACGGCGCATCGGGTGAACAGCGAGGATACTCAACAACTCTTTCTCAGCATCTGAAGAATAAGTAAAGTCCGTTCCTTCGTTACCAATAACCAATTCAACATTATTAACAGATTTACTGAAAATCTGGAATGCCATATTTATGTTTTCATCCGAAGGCGTTTGAGCAAATGTTTCGGTTGTGGGACGCGTCGGAATCAGAATAAAAGCTTTATGAGGATTAACTCTGCCAATAATTTTTGCCGTCTCCCCGAGAGATTGCGAATCATCATTCATACCTTTAACAAGCATAGTTTCCGTTACAAGTCTGCCGTTAAATGTAAAAGCAAACTGCTCAATTCCCTGTATTACATCACGAAGCGACAGTCGCCCATGTGGTCGGTTAATTTTATGCCAAACATCTTCGTAGACAGTATCTATTTTTACAGAAACCCAGTCGGCATTCATTAAATCCTCTCTAACCTCTTCATCCCACAGAAGTGACGAATTGGTAATGACAGCTATTTTGATTCCGAATTCTTTCAGCTTAATAATAGTTTTCCCGAGATTGATATCAAGAGTCGGTTCACCGTCAGGAACAAAAGTCAGATAATCTATTTTCTCGCCGGTTTTTAATATTTCATCTATCCTTTGTTTTGCTTCTGCAAATATTCTATCCGGTGAATAAAATTCCTGTCTTGTTATTGACATCGAATTTGTAATTCCTATCTGGCAATAAATGCAGGCATAACTGCAAATCTTCGGAGGTATATTATTTATACCGAGGCTTCTTCCCAGTCTTCTTGATGGTATAGGTCCAAACAAAATCATCTTTTAACTCACAATAATTTTTCTGATCCTGAATAAACTTCTTCAACTTTAATGGCGGCGGCAGCTTTACCAGGGTGTTTATCCGGATTCCATTTTTTCATATAATCAAAGATTTCTCCGGATTTATAATATTCAATGCTACCTTTAATTTGATATGCCTTTTTTTCATCAGTTATAAAAAGCAATGACCCTTTACTTCCGTTGAGAATGTTTTTCAGAGTCTTATTGAAATAGTTGTCTGCTATTACTATTGTTTCTCTGTCGTAAATATTTGCGCAGTTCGCATAAATTGAATTGGGAATTCCGTTTCCGTTAACAGTTGAAAAAACAACCGGTCCTTCACGTTTTCCCCAGGCTTTCGGTACTGAGTCTGGTAATAATGCCATTAGATTATTTCCTTTTATAATAATTTTCAATCATAACTGAGTCTTGTTTCTTTCACCGACAAAGTCGGTTTAATTAGTTCTCCCCACTCCGGTGAATTCCATGTTTTAATTTCTGTATGTGTCAGATAATATTTTTCCGGTATTGGGTGAGTACCAACGACTACTCTCAAATCATATTTGGATTCAATAAACGTTTTAAATTTTTGGATATACGGACATGGAGGATAACCAACGACCATACCTGTAGCGAAGTGAATCACTTCAGCTCCGTTCTTCTTTAATTCTTCGGGAGCGTACTCAATATTACCACCGGGGCATCCGCCGCATGTTGTATAACCGACAAGTTCAACATCCTGATCTTTATAAATATCAAACGCGCCGGTTTTTTCTCTCATTGATCTAAGACATTTTCCACCTGCGCATGTATTGTATCTGTCGCAAATGATAATTCCTATTTTAGTTTTTTTCATATTCCCCCACAGTTTTAGTTTATTTTCTTAATTATTCCCAGATAACGCGGTGTGTTTTTTGAAAATCTGATGTATGATTCACCGTATTTTTTTAAAAGAAATTTCTCCTCGCCGAGAACGTGAAGATGAATGATAACAATCCAAACTATCGAAAAGAAAAGGAATAAGTAGTTTATCATTTCAGTTGACCAACTCATGATATTTAATCCGAGTATAAAAATGACTCCGCCTACATACATCGGGTTACGCGAGTATCTATATAAACCGTTGGTATTGAGTCCGCTCGATACTTTTAAGAATGAAAGATTTGTAACCAAAAAAATAAAAATGCCTAATGCGTAAAACAAAAGTCCGGTAATCAGTAAAACATCTTTTGCCAGAGGAATGAAGAATGAAATGATAATCAGAATCATGGTTGGTACAAAACCTCTTACAAAACGTATCCATCTATCTCCGTTCTTATACTGATCTCTATCCTCAATTTTTTCGTCTCTTTTACTGTCAACATACACCATTGTACCCCAGATTAAAGAGTAGCCGAGAATGAAAGGCAGATAAAGATTAATCATACTGAATTCAGACATATTCTAGTTCTCCAACATTTTCATAATTTCTTTTGCAATGTTTCTGAAAGACTGGCTTACTTCACAGTTTTGTTTTTCAAGAACTATAGGTTTACCGGTGTCTCCGGAAATTCTCGCTTCAATATCTATAGGTATCGACCCTAAAAACGGTATGTTAAATTCATCCGCAAGTTTTCTCCCCCCGCCTTCGCCGAAAATATTTACAACTGCGCTGCAATGAGGACAAACAAAGCCGGACATATTTTCAACGACACCAATAAAAGGTATCTCAAGTTTTTTTGCCATATTAATTGCGCGTTCAGCATCAATCACTGATACGTCTTGAGGTGTGGTTACGATAACGGCAAAATCAGGTTTCATTTGCTGAGAGATGGTTAAAATTTCATCGCCTGTTCCTGGAGGTAAATCGGCAATTAAATAATCTAACTCACCCCATTCAGCATCTGCGAGAAATTGATTAATTAGTTTGGATCTCATTGGCCCGCGCCAAATAATTGGCTGTCCATCCGGTAACAGGTTAGCCATTGAAATCATCTTTACGCCGAATTTTTCAAAAGGAATTAATTGTCCGTTAAGAACGATTAACTCATCATTAATTCCGAGCATTTTGGAAACATTCGGACCCGTTATATCCGCATCCAGAATTCCTGAAGAAAATTCCTCTGTCTGAAATGTGAATGCAAGATTAACACTTACAGTTGTTTTGCCAACTCCGCCCTTACCGCTAAAAACGGCAACGCGGTGTTTTATTTTTGATATGTTTTCTTTAATTCTTTTTTCTTCATCTTCAAATGCTGCTTGTTTTTCCTGTTCGGTCATTTTTTATCCTGTGAATTATAAATTATAATTTTTATGGTAGATTACTCCCTTCCCAAGTTTGAAACCTGAACGCCGCGCGATAACATCGCATTTTACTTTGAACAGAAAATAAATGGGTCTCGGCGTATCGATCAATGATTCATAATTTCCCTGACCTTTAGCTATTACTATATCCGCTTCCTGAAAAAGTT
>CAZEXO010000321.1:0-4133 GCA_964516545.1 uncultured Melioribacteraceae bacterium | reverse complement strand
ACTTATTTCTTCAACATAAACCGGAACGGATGTTAAAGTAATAGTCACCTGACCGCCGGATACATCCGTTTCGGTAGTATCAAATGCCGGATTACCCGATCCATCAAGCACAACATCGCCATTGCCATTCAGATTCGGAACTGTCTTAATAATTCTTACCTTGTCTGAATTTAATCCTGATAATGTTGCGTTCCCACCCTGGTCATTCCAAAGGATGTAAATCGGTTTATTCTCGACTGTAAACTTAAAATTACCGGAAGTTTGATTTTGACCGGATGAAGCATATGCATTTTGCGCGACAGAAGAATACGCATCTATCTTTTCAGCGATAAGCTTTTGTGCGTAGTAAATTGCTTTTTTTGTTGTCTTATCAATTTCAACAAATGAAACCGCGTTAGCCCAGCCAGTCTGATCGGAATAATAGTACATATCGAAAAGTTTGGAGACTCCATTTGCCAGCGAATACGAAGAATGTTTTATCCACCAGCTTGCCTGGTATTCGGTCGTTTGAGATGGCCAAACTGATCCATCATAAAAGGTAGCTGTGCCTGAATATGATCCGGTTTCTGTTAGCCAAATTTCTTTTTCCGATAATCCATAATTATTTAAGAGTTGTTTCCAGTAGTCGACATAATCGGAAATGTCGGCTGTATATTGACCGACAAAATAGTGAAAGTTAAAGATGTCGAAATAATCAGCAACAATGGCACGATTCAGAGCTCCTTTCCAGAATGTATCGAGATTGTTTGAAACCGCTCCTTGAAAGTCATAGATCGGAGCTGCGCCGCCGATAAGAATTTTCACATCGGGGTAAACAGCTTTTGCAGTGTCACGCGCGGCTTTAAGTGTCGTCATAAAATCATTATATGTTCCGGGCGAATCGCCAAATGTTGGTCCTTCCGGTTCATTCCCAATTTCGTAATACTTTATTGGATATAAAAGTCCCGGCATGTCATCAATACCATCATTGTCATAACGCTCCACCATTTTGGCGATGAATTTTTTGAATACCGTCATATCGTTAGGTTTGTCGTAATCAATATCTCTTTTTGAAGGCTGGTCCCAATGTGTAAAAGGATGCACTAAAACTAGAAGATTAATATTATACTGCTGAACAGTTTTTACAAACGCATCGGATTTTGACCAGTTATATGTACCTTGTGTATTTTCAATGCTTTCCCATTTGAATTGACCGCCGGAAGGGCTCAATGTTCTGTTCCAGCAGATGTTTGCACTTTGAAAGTCTGAGGCTTCCCAAACGTATGCTGTTTCTAATTGCTGGGCGGTTAGCAGATCAGAGTTCACAGTTCCAAATCCGTCAATCCCAAAATGTGATTGCTCGGAAGCCACCCATGTCTGTGCGTTTAGATTGGATAAATAAAATAAAAATGTAATAGCGATAGCAAAATGTAAAAATTTCATTTCTCACCCCACACATATTTATTATTCTATTTCATTAAAATAAATTTCTTTGTTTCAACGAAATCACCTGACTGCAATCTGTAGAAATAAACTCCGCTTGACTGGTTGCTTCCATCAAATTCAACCTCGTAAGTTCCGGCTGGTTTGTATTCATTGACAAGCATTGCTACTTTTCTGCCAAGAACATCATAAACACACAACATAACCTTTGTAAGGGATGCAAATTTTGCGTCCCCTACGGTAATGGGGATTGTATATTTTATTTTTGTTATCGGGTTAAACGGGTTGGGATAGTTTTGAAAAAGATAAAAGTCCGAGGGTATTTCATTTATGTTAGGTTCAATATCAACAGTTGTTGTATCTCCATACAAATTACCGTCAATTATGCAGCCCTGCAGATAATGGTTTGTATATCCGAAATCGTATTCATCATGTTGATATATAAGTCCAATTCCCTGGGCAAAAGCCTGGTTCGAAATATATAAAGAAGAGAAATAAAAACTCTTTACTTGTCTTTTCCTATTCCACAAAAGTGTATCGGATATAATTACATCATTAAATTCACCAATTGAAGGTATTTCATAAGAATCACCACTAATGCTTAACAGGTTATAAAGCACAGTTTCGTTTTCATAATTTTCCGACTTTTCATAGACAACACCGTTAAGCGAATCAACTCTCTGTAATTTAATGTCTGAGTACCTATTTACCGGAGAAATTATTTTATAACTAATGCCGTTGGATAGAACGGTATCTCCAGTTACTGTAAGAACGTCATACCCCGAATAACAATTCCACGAATAACCCGGATCCCCATATGAGCAACCTTCGTAAAAGTAATACCATTTATTCCCCTTATTAAGGGGGTACAGTTCTAAAGATTTTGTTATACTGAAATTTTTTATTCTTCGAGCGGTTGAGAAGTTGTACTCTTCAATTCTGTTTACGAACGATATAAATAGAATATTTTCTCCGGGTTTTTTATAAAGACCAGTAATTACGTCATTAAAAGTTGTCAACTTTTCAAAAGAATTTCCGAAATTGTAACTCACGAATACTTCTCTTCCTGAGGCTATAAAAATAGTGCCGGAGTTTAATTCATCGAGTTCGATAATTGATGGAATTATATGATAATATCCGTCAAGAACATTTATATGGTTCCATGTCCCGGACTCTCCTTTATTATCAGAACTTGTCAATAAACCGGAAGTAAGTGCGTAGATATGATTCTGATCTGCATCATAATAAAATTTTGTGCTCTCACTCCAACTCCACAATTCATCAACTTCGAAGCAAGTTTTACCCTCATCAGTTGATTTGACCAGATGTTGTCCATTATCTATTCCAAACATTACCGAATCATCTTTAGAACTAAAACTTAGAAAATAAAACGGTAATACTGAAAGAGAAGGGTCAGTCCACCCTGGCCAAGTATAGCCTCCATCGGTACTTTCCATAAGTACATTATCATATATAGCAAAAACTCTGTTTGTATCAATACCCGATATCTTCAGTCCACGAAGGAAATAGCCCGGAGAGGCAAATACTTCACCCATATCATAACGTACAATTTCACATCTTGCATCAATCGAGGTATAATTATTTGTAACGATAAACTTCGACGGATCATTGTTAAAGAATACAAAGCTGGAAACCCAATTGCTGTATAATATCGAATCCGGATTTGCAGCGTTATTTATGTTGCGATAATCATTGAAAAGCAGTTTTGTTTCATTCGTCGCGGTATTAAGTATATAATAATCCGAACGAACAAAATCGAGATCAGTTCCCAGGTGCCGGTAATGAATTTGATAGATTAAATGCGTAACGCCATTCTGATCTTCCATTCCCCTCAGGGAAGTGATGGTCGTATCTGTTTGAGCATGCATTATGTTGGTAAAAATCAAACAGGCTAAGAAAAATAAAACGGTATACGGCTTCATTTTTATAACATCCCTTATTTTATCAAATTCATTTTCTTTGTAAGAATGTAACTGTCGCTTTTAAGCTGGTAGAAGTAAATTCCGCTTGAAAGAGCGCTTCCATCAAATTCAACCTCGTAAGTGCCGGCTGGTTTATATTCATTTACGAGCGTTGTTATTTCACGACCCAGCACATCGAATACTTTTATTACAGCCAAATTATTCCGGAACGAACTTAGTCCGTTCCCTACGGCAGGAATTGCGAATTTTATTTTTGTTGTTGGGTTAAAGGGATTGGGATAATTCTGTGATAAAGAGAAGGTTGTTGGAATCGCATCCTCGTTATCCATTCCCACTGTAACATCTCCTACTTCATAAACAAATATTTTACTTTCCATATAAGTAGTGTAAACACCGCATAAGGATATTTTATTCTCCGCAAATTTATCTGTTATTGATAAACCCGCGCCTCTCTGATATTCATTCATGCCAAAATCTTTGGAGACGTCATGAAATTTAGAAGTAAATGTATTTGATGCGATATTGAATTTATAAATTATTTGCGGGTAACCCCATCCTTTCCCTTCATCAAGAAACCAAAGATAAGGACCCCCAGGGCTATAGTTGTCAAATGCTATTCCTATAATTCTCGGTAGATTGAGAATAGTTGAAGAAATAGTTTTTAATTTTCTGCCATCCAGACTTATTAGGAAAACATCCAGCGAGGGATATACTACCCATAGACCACCTTTATTGTCATCTGCTGTAGGGTCATAGGCACAACCCCAA
>CAZEXO010000320.1:0-4138 GCA_964516545.1 uncultured Melioribacteraceae bacterium | reverse complement strand
TACGAGGTTGTCTCAAAGGTGTTAAGGTTAGTTTAAGTGGATTTGTTTGGGTTTTAGTATAGAAAATTTTCAGATGTAGAAATAAATTTTGAGACAGCCTCTACTCAATGACCGACGGTAAGAGAATTTTTGTTATTCATGTTGATTCGTAAATTTGGCAGAGTTGAACTTATGAACTTTTCCAGTACCAGGGCAGAAAGGTTTTCTGCCCAACATGAGGCTTCGACCGAGTTCAACCTGGCGGGTCAAAACAAATCATGAAGAGTGATTTATTTTGAGAAAAAATTCAGAGACAATGATAAAAGGTAAATGATATGACAATTGCAAAGTATAATTCATTATTATTTTTCGTTTTGGTCATAACGCTGACTCCCGTTGTGAATGCCCAAATCAGTCTGGGATTAAAAGGAGGAGTAAATATTTCCAAAACAGTGATAGATGACGAAACCGTTCAGCAGAAAATATCAGGTATAAACAGTTTTATAATTGGAGCTGTCATTAATTACAAAATAAACTCAGTAATCTCACTTCAATCCGAATTAAGATATCTTAGAAGCGGCAATGAACAAATCATAGGTGAAACAGAAAAAATAATAAATCATTTTAATTATCTGGAAATCCCTGTTTATGCCCTTGTAGAATTTTCGAATTCGGTATTAAGTCCATTCTTGTTGGTTGGAATTAAAACAGGATACTTATTAAAGGCAACGCAAAAATATTATTTTCATAATGCTGATTTTACCGAATTCTACGACAGGATAAACTTTTCGTTTGATGCCGGTCTCGGTGCAAAATATTCTTTTTATAAAAACATTAGTGTACAGTTAAGCGGTGTATATTCATACGGTATTTATAATATTGAAAAGGACCCGGGTGACCGGAAAACACGGGATATACAAATACTATTAGGTGTTCTTTATGATCTTTAGAATAGCTAACAGCATTTCAGCGCAACTGTTTCAGCTAAAGCGGGTGTAGTGTTTTACGAGTTTGGTAAATAGAAGTAAGTTATTCAAAAAAAGTATGACTGGAACAAGAAATTGGTTTTAAACAAAAATCGCATAAAGTCTGCTGCATCATTGTTTTGGGCGGCGCTTTGCTAACATCAGTGTCCGGGCTTATATTTGTTTTTCAAAAACGGTACTTCTATGAAAACGGAAAACACTTTTGAAATAGATATTCAGGGATACTCTGCCTGCCGATTAGTTCATGAAGATATTCCGAAGATTCAGGAATTGTTTGAAAAATGTAATGATTATTTCTTACTTGTTGAAGGAAAGAGAGCAGAAGCCCAAACCGGCGAAGAAGAATTTCTTTTCGTTCCAAAAGGAAAATCGGCAAACGATAAAGTTGTATTAGGAATATTTAATCAGAACAAAATATTAGTCGGTTATCTTGATACCTTCAAAGGATATCCGGATGAACAAAGCTGGTGGATAGGATTGCTTCTGTTTATTCCGGAATGTCGTTCAAAAAGTCTGGGTCAAAAAGTTATGAACGGATTCATAGATTATGTTCAGAGAAGCGGTATACGAGAAATAAGGTTAGGAGTTATAGAAGAAAACTATAAAGCAAAAAAGTTCTGGGAAAATCTTAGATTTGATGATATTAAAACCACTGAACCGCGTCAGTTTGGAAACAAAACTCATAGAGTAAATATCATGCGCAGGATTTTGTCATAATAAAATAGTCGTTTGGAAAATTCTGCACAGATGATTGGTTAACTTAAAAACTGAATGACTTTGATTTAACAGAAATTTATTACACAGTGTCATGGGGACCAACAACTAATTCTTGTTTTGTAGTAAATGATGTGTAATGTATTTATCTGCCCGCAGGGGGGCAATTTAATAAACTTTCTTTTCTATAAGTAAAACAGGAGACGTTGAAGCGAGGCTTTCGGCTCTCACAGGAAAGAAATCTGTCTGTTATTTATTAAAAGGAGAAAGCGATGGTAGTAACAATTATGACTGTTGTTTCAGCACATTTACTCGCATTATTAAGTCCTGGTCCGGATTTTTTATTAGTCGTAAAAAGCGGAATCAGAAATAAAAAAAGTAATGCAATAGGAATTGCATTGGGGATTGCCTCCGCGAATGCTGTTTATATTATTTTATGCATAATTGGTGTTGGAGAGATTCTCTCCCGATCAATATTATTAATGAAAATACTAAAAATCTGCGGCGGATTATTTTTAACATATGTTGCAATCATGGCAATCAAAGCAAAAAGAGAAGACTATCATTTTATTAATAATCCAGTGGCAATGGAGAAAAACAGAGTATCTTTCTTAAAAGAGTATATGACTGGTTTTTTATCAGGAATTACCAATCCGAAAAACTTAATATTCTATCTGAGTCTGTTCTCACTGGTATTAAATGCGTCAATCAGTTTATCAGTAAAAATAGGTTTAGGCGTATGGATGACTTTTCTTGTATTTATCTGGGATGCATTCATTATTCTTGTTCTGTCTAAGGATGTGATAAAAAGATTTTTTGCAAAAATAGCATATTACATTGATAAGGTAGCCGGAACAATACTTGGATTAATCGGAATTAAGCTGATACAAACAACACTACTTGAAGAAGAATAGAATTATTCTTTATCAACTTCTTCAACCTCATTTTTTCTTTTTGAAGAAGAGAAAAAAACATAGTTGATAATCAAATAAAATTTATTTAATTGTCAGTACCAAATGTAAACTTTCATTCAAATGATACAGAAAGTTATTGCAGGCACACGTTGGGTAATCAAAAATAATTTTATTATTTGGGGGAAAAATGGAAACACCTGTAAATAAGGACGAAATTCTTCAGTTATTCAAAAACGGATCCGGCATTCTTGGAGAAACAATAATTGGTATCAATGATGATGAGTTAGATTATGTTCCATTAAAAGGCGGATGGACAATAAGACAAATTATTCATCACATCGCCGATGGAGATGATATTTGGAAAATCGGAATTAAGATGGCATTGGGTAATGAGCAAGCTGAATTTTCTCTTCAATGGTACTCGGTATTTCCCCAAACGGAATGGGCGAAAAAATGGAGTTATGAGAAGCGGTCTATTGAAACATCACTTTCGCTATTGAAAGTAAGCAGAGCTCATCTCGTACAATTGCTGGAATCTGTTGATGATGGATGGAGTAAATCATTACATTTTCGAAAACCTGATGGCGAAATTGAAAGTGTACCGGTTGGCTTTGTGATTCAGATGCAGGCAAATCATGTAGTTCATCATGTCAAAAGAATTTCGGAAATTCACCAAGAGTATTTAAACAAATGAGCGGCTACTTTACAAAACATGGTTCGAAAGTAATAGTATTGGAATCCGATTAAATGAAAAAAGAATTATTTATGAATGTTGCGTCAGAAGCGAATCAATATTTTGAGTTACTTCAAGATACTTCAATCGGGGTTACTTCATCAATTGAGGAGATTAAATCTTCGGTCGATTCAGATTTACCGAATGAAGGAGAAGAACCTCTAGTAGTAATTAAGAAATTAATTTCGAGTGTTAAAAAAGGGCTGATTCACAGTCAAAGTTCCCGTTATTTCGGATTTGTTATCGGGGGATCCACTCCAACAAGTATTGCAGCCGATTGGTTAACATCCGTCTGGGATCAAAATGCACAAGTATATAATACTTCTCCTGCGGCTTCAATTATAGAGGACATTGTGGCTCAATGGATATTGGAATTACTAAATCTGCCAAAAGAATCAAGTGTCGGATTTGTAACCGGTGGGCAGATGGCAAACTTCACAGCATTAAATGTTGCAAGAAATACAATGCTCGAAAAGTTTGGTTGGGATGTTGAATTAAATGGATTACAGGGTTCGCCTCATTTAAATATTATCGTCAGCGATTCATGTCATGGAACAATTCATTCCGCCATTCGAATGATAGGACTCGGTAAAAAAAACATAAAATCCGTTTCTTCCGATTTACAAGGCAGGATAAATATTGATTCACTGAAGGATGAACTGAATAATTGCAACGGTCCGATAATAATTTGTGCACAAGCGGGAAATGTAAACACAGGCGCATTTGATTCATTTGAAGAAATAATGTCCTTAGCAAAACAACATGATGCCTGGGTGCATGTTGACGGCGCATTCGGTTTATGGGCTTGCGCT
>CAZEXO010000319.1:0-4197 GCA_964516545.1 uncultured Melioribacteraceae bacterium | reverse complement strand
ACATTTTGCGAGCGACAATGAATACATAACTTCATGCTAAAAAATATAAATACGTATTACCTGGGATTCTGCTTCCTGATAGTCCTTCTTCAGTTGATAATCCCTCCTAAACTAGAAGATACATATTCTTACCTTCTGTTTCTTATTGGAGTTTTTATTGTAAACGGGGGCTATAGATATATGATGTTATTATGGAAAAGTAGTTCCAAACACATTTGCGGGATTCCCTTTAAATATTTTGAGAGGTCTGACTTTGAATTATTGACATTTTTATTGAATATAATAGCTGTTTCAACATTTTTCTATTTCTTTTATATGCATGTCACAGTTATGGCTGGTGCAGTGGAAAGTCCATCTGGATTAAAAGTTGAAGAATATATCTATCGAGAAAAATCGTACTTCATGACAAAAGACGAGTATTATGCTCTGAATTTTTGGGAATTTTCAACATTCATGCTGATACCATTTTCATTGTTGGTCGGCATTATTGGAGGATATATAAATAGGAAGTTCCTTAAAAATAGTACTCTAACCAAATGATACAGACAAAAGATTATTTAGATCTTATCAGACCAATTTCTTTAATGATAGTGATTATTACAAGATCGAAAAATCTCTACATCATATACAGAAACTGATTTCAATATAAAAACGTGCCCTAACAATGCATATAGAAAATAGCTGGGTTAGTAATGTGCTTAAGTTTCGTACCTTGTGGCAAAATCACTAACCGAGGATAAGAACGTGGCCCGAAATGCCGCTACTTTCCATATGCCAAACGTTAGCAAACATTATAAAAAACCCCACATAACCATGAGTAAACTAGTTCAAGTGTTATTAATATTTGCAATTTTGATAAGTTGCACAACAATT
This sequence comes from uncultured Melioribacteraceae bacterium, assembly GCA_964516545.1. GTDB lineage: Bacteria > Bacteroidota > Ignavibacteria > Ignavibacteriales > Melioribacteraceae > JAHISV01. The sequence continues at coordinate 3,324 of CAZEXO010000319.1, read as the reverse complement.
GAAAATGGAAAGGATAAATTGTCTTCAAATAAGATTGAATCATTAATTGCAAAGGATACTATAGCGAATTTGTCTATTGGCTCATTAGTCGATTCTGGGTTAATAGTAAGTGTCAATAAGTACAAAATTGTATGTAATTTTTATAGAAACTTTAAGGAACTAGAAATACCAATAAGAGTATGTGCAACCTTTGAAGCAAGTGGATTTGGCAATATTGATAGTTTCATAGTAAATTATGATGGTGTAATTCATAATTTAAAAACTAGTGATTATTTTATTCAATCACCTAGAGAAATAATTGCAATTAAAAACAGCAGAAACTTTGGTATAAGAATAATTGATTTCAATTTTGATAATCAGCCTGATATTGCAATTTATAATAGTGCTAGTGGAATGAAAAACATAGCTGAGGATATCTATATTTATGGTAAAACAAAAAAACGATTTATTTACAACCAAATTCTATCAGAAAGTTCAAATTGCACTGTTGATACTATCAGAAATCTCATTGAGACTTTTGGACAAGGAGGTATGGCTAGTATGATATATAATTCAGAAACTTATACTTGGGAGGAAGAAAAGCTTAAAAAGATTAGAGAAGTAAGACAAGATTACAATGATGAGTTAAAGCGATTTATAAAAGTAACTAAAGATTTAGTCGATAACAATTGGGTAACTTCGACTGATACGCTTACAGAAGAAAGAATTTTAGAAATGAGAGAAGGAAAATAACGTTTGCTAACATGCGGTAAAAAACATTGCGCGGATGGTGCTAAATTTGAACTATAAAACATTTAATAAACGGCTTAGCGGCTTGATACTGAAACGCATTTAAGTGCGCAACGATTTCTTACCGCCAACCGTTAGGTGTAAGCTTAAAAGCATATTCGTTTTAATTATAAATATTGAGTTATGAAAAAGTTTTCCATTTTAATAATTGTATTTCTATTAATTGTCTCTTGTTTTCAAGGGCAGAAGTCAGAAAATGTAACTAATACAACAATTAATTCTTCTAAATATGCATTTTCTATAACAAAGACTGGGTATACCAAACATGTGGTAAATAAATTTCATCACATCCAAATTATTAGCAGTTTGGATATTAATAAGGATAATATTATTGAGGTAAAAGCTGAAATATTAAAAAATTCAGAAGTTAAAGAAATGATTGACTCCTTGAAACAATTATTATTTAAACTAAAGCTGCCAGATTCAGTTTCAAACGAGATCTCGATAGAGTTTATTGACTCTCATATGGATTATTGCCAGGTACATCATTCTGATTGCATTTTTAGATATTATTTATTTTCAAGGAGCATAAAAGGTCAAAAGCGTTTTTCAGATATCGTGAATAAAAGAAATGTATTTGTCAATGATTTACCTATATCTGGATATCCAGTAGACTCACTTTTAAAACGTTTAGGAGAACCTGATTCAGTAATTAAAAAAGAAAGGTTCGATTTTGGTGAGGGAATTCATGATTGTTATTATTATGGCCGTTCCTTTTTCAGTGTAGATGAAGGTCAGTCTAACTATTACCTTGAATCAATAGATTTAACATCTACCGATTACACAATAAATCTTGATGGTTTTATTCTAAATAAAAAAACCACGTTATCTGATATAAAAGGGATGTTTCCCTTATCATTCCTAAACGTGGAATATGATAATTATAAAACAGGGACATATGATTATAGGATAAGACTTTCGAATGAAGTGAATGGTATAATTGAGGATACATCATTGCTTTTAGAATTCAAGGATGACTATTTAAAAAGATTTATTTACTTTATTGAATGGGTATAACAAAAGCCTACACCTAACAGCCGGTGCTATGAAAAGCACTGATTCGAGATAATTAGTAATCACAAAGTTATAATTTTTTTCTTTTTTGGATGTAAAATACAGATCTAAATGATTACAGGGTTCTGTCAAGGGTGGCTTTGGATGTGTGATGGCTTGTGCGGCCACTTGTATACCCTTGACAGGTTCATGAAATCATTTTAATTTTGAATATCCAAAAAGTAAAACCAGACTGCTATTTGTGGTCAAAAAGATGCCACAGAATTATATTAAGTTTATTAATAAGGGAGGCACAGACTCATAATGTGGACAATACTGCCACACAGCGTGTTTTGTACTAATCTCCCTATAATATTTGGTTTTATACTATTCCTGTTTGGTATGGCTTTTCTGTTAACCAGACATACCGTATACGATTTAGTACTTTATGCGATATTTTAATTATAGCTACCTGTGATTTGCATTTTATTATCTTTTCTTTGTAATACTTAAGCAGTGCGGGATCGGAACGCAATGCCATCCATGCTGATTCTACCAAGGCAGAGCGCAAATATATATTACTTCGATAGGTTAATGAACAGTTTGGATTCTTTGTTCCACTCTGATGGGACCTCGGTATCAGACCTACAAATGAAGCCAGATGTTTGCAGGATTTAAACCTTTTCATATCACCTATTTCAGCGATGAGGCACATAGCATTAACAGGTCCAATACCTGGCACTGTCATTAAACGTTTATAGATATCCGGATAATGTTGTTTAACTTGTTTTCGTAAATGACGTGATACTTCAAGCAAATGATCTTTCGTACTTTGGTACGAATTCAGAAGATATTCCATGGAAAAAGTACCAGTCTGATTGGGGAATTTGATTTGTCTGAGCCAAGTAACAAAAGTATTCGTCCAGTACTCCGGATTTAACTGAGCAGGAGGATTAATGCCATAATAAAGCAAGAATGAGCGAATGCTGTTTTTTACCCTGCGATGTTCTTTTGCTGCTTTCCAACGCATTCTGTTTAGGGTTCGGAACTGTTCATGAAAGGGATCAAATACATGAATGGCTTTTAGTTGATTGTTCTGCAGGGCTCTGGAAATACGTCTACTGTCAACGGGATCACGCTTGTTAAGCTTTTCCTTATTCGTAACAGGCAGGTCGGCAGGATTGATGACGATATTATAAATACCCAGTTCATGCAATTTCCTGTGATGATGATAACCACAAAAACCACATTCATAAGCACTGTAGTAGTTGGCGCCAGGGAAATTTTTAACGAGGTATTTGTGAAGGGCAATCGGATCGGGAGGTTGTGTGAAAGTACGGTGCTCGATACTGTCAACCCTGATATTTACTGCCCAGGAAGCTTTATGCACATCCAGACCGACATAAACATTTTGTCCGGAAAAGTCGAGAAATTTACTAGATTTGTTCTGCATAGGTCTTAAGTATTAATAAGTTATGTTTGGAAAAGTTAATTTACTAAATACCGGGGACCTGTGCTTTTACATATATGCTCATACGCAAT
>CAZEXO010000318.1:0-4227 GCA_964516545.1 uncultured Melioribacteraceae bacterium | reverse complement strand
TGCAGGCATAATTATGGCGATGGCGTTCGTGAGTATTCCTTTTTTAATTAATGCTGCACGCGACGGATTCAGCGCGGTTCCTGAGAGACTTGAAAAAACTGCGCTTACATTAGGAGCTTCATCTTCACGAGTATTTTTTACGATTTCAGTTCCGCTTGCCTGGCGCTCAATTTTAAGCGGTTTGATAATGATGTGGGCGCGCGGGATGAGCGAATTCGGGGCAGTAATAATTATTGCTTATAATCCGCAAACAGCGCCAGTGATGATTTTCGAGCGTTTTACCTCCTTCGGGTTAAAGTATTCTGTTCCGGCTGCGGCAATTTTTGTTGGAGTTAGTTTAATGATTTTTTTAGTTCTTCGATTTATAAATAGTAAAAAGACAAATGCTGAAAACCGATGACATAAACTTACATCTGGGAAATTTCTCTCTTAAAGAAATAAACCTGGAAATTGAAAAGGGCGATTACTTCGTATTGCTCGGAGTTTCAGGAGTAGGAAAAAGTTTATTACTCGAAACGCTTGCCGGTTTACAAATACCTGATTCGGGAGATATTTTTCTGAGAGGTGAAAATATTCTTTATAAAAAAATTCAGGAAAGAAAATTAAGTATTGTTTATCAGGATACAATACTTTTCCCGCACCTTTCGGTTTATGAGAATATTGCTTACCCGTTACGAAGTAAGAAATCCATAAATATAAAAAATAAAGTTTTTGATGCGGCAAAAATTACCGGTATAAATGATAAGCTGGATCAAAAACCCGAGACATTATCAGGCGGTGAGAAACAACGAGCAGCTCTTGCGAGAAGCCTTTGCGCCGAATCAGATTTGTTTTTACTTGATGAACCGCTTTCTTCGCTTGATATGAAATCACGAAATGAATTACGAGCATTATTACGTAAACTCAACAGAGACGGAATTACTATTATCCATGTTACTCACGATTATGAAGAAGCATTGTCGCTGGCATCAAAAATCGGAATTATGGAGAACGGACGACTCGTTCATGTTGATATTCCGGAAAACATTTTCACTCATCCCAAGTCTGAATTCATTGCCCAGTTTACAGGAATAAAAAATTACATAAAGGGAGAAATAATTTCTGTTAAAGGAAAAGAATCAAAAATATTCCGCTCCGGTCAGACAGAAATTTTCTGTCTGACTGATGTTAATGATGGTCATGCTTTTTTAATTATTAATCCCGAAGATATTAATATTTCATTGTCACCAACAAGCAGCAGCGAAAGGAATCATTTGCCTGGCATTATTACCGATATTGTTCCTTCTTATCGTGGTTACGAAATATTCATAAATACAGGAAGAACTTTCATAGCAAGAATTTCAAAAGAAGCGTTGAACGAACTTCAACTCGGGATTAACAAAAAAGTGTGGATAAACTTTAAGGCATCTGCATGCAGGATCTATAATTAAGGAGAAAAAATTTGATTCCATTTGAAGAAGCAATTGATATCATAAAGCAAAACATAATTCTTCTTGCAACTGAACCGGTCGACATAAAAGATAGTATTAACAGAGTATTGCGACAGGATGTTATTTCGGATATGGATATGCCTCCATTTGATAAATCAGCAATGGATGGTTATGCATGCAGAATGCAGGATATCGGAGCTGTTCTGGAAGTGATTGAAACGATACCGGCCGGCTACAAACCTAAAAGAGAAATCAAAAATAATCAGTGCGCAAAAATAATGACCGGCGCAATGATGCCTGTTGGAGCCGATTGCGTTATCATAATTGAAGATGTTGAGGAAGTATCTCCCCATAAAATCAGATTTAAAAAAGATAAGACAGGAAAAAATATTTGTTCACAGGGAGAAGATGTTCGCAAAAACCAATTATTGTTGCATTCGGGAATCAGAATCACGCCGAAAGAAATAGCCTCGTTGGCTATGAGCGGATTTGTTAATCCTCTTGTTTCAAAAAAACCGAAAGTAGGAATTATTTCCACGGGCAATGAAATTGTTGAACCTTATCTCGCACCCGGTGAAACAGAAATCAGGAATACAAATTCTTATCAATTAATGGCTCAACTCAAAATTTTCGGTTGTGATTATAATTATTACGGAATAATTCCCGACACAAACGAAACAATCGACGCTGCGATTAAGAGAAGTAAATCGGAAAATGATTTAACAATTCTCACGGGCGGAGTTTCGATGGGCGATTTTGATCTCGTTCCGGCAGTACTTAAAAAAAACAATTTCACTCTGCTCTTTGATAAAGTCGCCATTCAACCCGGCAAGCCAACTGTTTTCGGAATAGATGGAAATAAATTTGTTTTTGGTCTTCCCGGAAACCCTGTTTCATCGTTAGTAATATTTGAAATATTTGTTAAAGAATTTCTTGCAGGAATAATGGGATTAAAAATATTCCATACGCAGCGTGAATGTATTTTAACAAAACATGTCAAACGAAAAAAAAATGTAAGACTAGCCTGGATACCTGTAAAAATTTCACAAGATAATTTAGCAACCCCGGTTGAATACCACGGTTCGGCACATGTAACGGCTCTTGCCGATGCAGATGGAATTATTCCCATACCCGTTGGAGTAAGTGAGTTGAAAGAAGGAACAAAGATTTATGCTCGACAATTTTAACAGAGAAATAAATTATCTGCGTATCAGTCTTACTGACAGATGCAATTTACGTTGTGTATATTGCATGCCTGAGTCAGGTATCGAAATGATATCGCATGATGAAATTCTTTCTTTCGAGGAAATTTTTAATTTCACGAAAATTGCCGTAGCGAAAGGGATTACGAAAGTACGTTTAACAGGCGGTGAACCTCTTGCTCGTAAAGGAACAGTGAAACTTGTAAAAATGCTCTCTTCGATCAAGGAAATAAAAGATTTGGCAATGACAACCAACGGGACAATGTTATCGCGTTACGCGCTGGAATTGAAGAACGCCGGATTACACCGTGTGAATATCAGTCTCGATACCGTTGACCCGGATGAATATGTTAAAATCACCCGTTGTGGAAATATTAATGATGTGTTCGCGGGAATCGACGCTGCAAAAAAAGTCAGTCTCCTCCCTGTCAAAATAAATTGCGTAATTAAAAACAGCATAACCGAACCAAACGCGATAGCGGTTAAAAAATGGTGTGAAGAAAATAAACTCGAAGTTCGTTTCATCAACGAAATGGATATTGAACAGGGTCAGTTTGGAATCGTTCATGGGGGCGACGGCGGAAATTGCGCAAACTGCAACCGGCTGCGATTAACAAGCAACGGTTTTTTAAAACCATGTCTTTTTAATGATGTAGGAATTAATATTCGCAAAATGGAATACGATAAAGCAATCGAAGAAGCCTTAAGAGTCAAACCTGAATGCGGACTGCATGGAAGCAAAAATAAATTTTACAACATCGGAGGATAGGATGAAAAAATTATCTCATGTGGATTCTAAAGGTAAAGCGAACATGGTTGATGTAACTGATAAACCTTCGCAGTTCAGAGTAGCGCGTGCAGAGGGTTCGATCTTTCTTAATAAAAAGACTATTGAACTCATCAAAGATAATAAAATGAAAAAAGGTGATGTTCTTACTATTGCCGAAATTGCCGGAATTCAAGGTGGGAAAAAAACTTCGGATTTAATTCCCCTTTGTCATCCGCTGCCGATTAGCAAACTTGAGGTAAAAGTCGAAATTAAAGAAGACAGAATATTAATTGTGAGTTATGCAAAATGTTTTGGTCAGACAGGAATTGAGATGGAAGCGCTAACAGCAGTTTCGACAGCGCTTCTCACAATTTATGACATGTGCAAAGCAGTTGATAAGGAAATGGTGATCGGCGAGATTAAACTAATCGAAAAAATTAAATCTGATGATAACATAGAATAAATTTTGCAGGAATAACAATGACGACATCTGACAAATATATTATTTCGCTGAACATATCGGAGGAAAAGGGAACAATAAAAACTCCGCGCGAAAGTGTTGTAGTTAATGAATTTGGAATTATCGGAGATGCGCATCGCGGAAGATGGCACAGGCAAGTTAGTTTTCTCGCTCAGGAAGATATTGATGACTTTTCTGCGAAAGATGCAAATGGAAGAAATTTTTTACCCGGTGAATTCGCTGAGAACATTACAACAAAAGGAATCGACTTTAGAAAAGTTGCCATTCTTGACAGAATAAAAATCGGCGAGGTTGAACTTGAAGTTAGTCAAATCGGGAAAATGTGTCATGGCGATGGTTGTGCAA
>CAZEXO010000317.1:3524-4230 GCA_964516545.1 uncultured Melioribacteraceae bacterium | reverse complement strand
TCATGAGTGCATCTAAGCGCTTTTGGATGCGGGCTGCATACAATACCATTTCGGCACTTAAGTGAAATAATAGTTTTGAACATCGCAGTCGAAGTCGGATTAGTTGAAGGAATTAATCCAGCAACAACACCCATAGGTTCGGCAATTTTTACAATTTTTCCTCCGCGCTGAACATCAATTACACCCACTGTTTTCAATTCTTTTATTGAATTATATACATCTCTGGTCGCGAATTGATTTTTAATAATTTTGTCTTCCACTTTTCCGAAACCGGTTTCTTCATGAGCCATCCTTGCTAGCTTTTCAGCGTTATTCATACCGGCATCAACCATTGCTTTTACAATTTTGTCAACCTGTTCCTGATTGAAGTGTTTGAATTCAAGTTGGGCGGTTTTAGCTTTCCTGGCAAGATCACGAGCTTCCTGTACCGATACGAGATCATTATCAAGGTTCATACATTCCCCGTTTCTTTTAATTGGTCAAAATATATTGATTGACCTGACAAGTTTCAAATGGAAGAAGGGAGGAATATCAGATAATAAACCCATTAATGAAGAGTACGTTATAAAATTTGGCGGGTTCTCAGCAAAAGTTCAACCTGGAACAAAGTGTTTCGGATGAAGTAATTTTAGCATTCCCATCTTTTCGGCAAAGATAATTGAAAATGATTACCGATGTGAAAATTTACAGTGAATAAAATGTCGGA
>CAZEXO010000317.1:0-3514 GCA_964516545.1 uncultured Melioribacteraceae bacterium | reverse complement strand
AAGAATTTTTATAATCCGGAAGCTTGATCGCAACAATCCGAAGCATTGCAATTTTGTCGGATTATGAAATCGAAGCCTATCTTTTTTTAGTATGTAAAGTTGAGAGGATTACCCGACTATGAACTGATAATATTTTTCAAATTTATGTAACCGCTTTTGCTCACGGGTAAAACTTCGCCGGTTGTAAGTGTCAATTGGTAACTCTCTTTACCCATCAAATCAACTTGTTTAAGCAAATTGATGTTGACTATAAAAGAGCGATGGATACGAATGAATTTTTGCATGTCGAGTCTCGTTTCGTAAAACTTCATCGTTTTCTTTTTGAGAAATTTTCCGCTGTCGGTTACAATCCGCACATAATCATCCTGAGCTTCCAGATAATGTATTTTTTCAACGGGGACAACAGTTATTTTTGAATCGGATTTTATCACAATCCTGTTTAGCTTTTCTTCGGAGTTATCCAGCGTATCAAGTAATTCTTTTACTTCGGCGCCGGACTGACTTTGACTATTTATCAATTTTACAGCCCGGTTAAACGCTTCGAGGAATCGATCTTTGGAGAATGGTTTCAATAAATAATCAACAGCGTTTATCTCGAATGCTTTAATTGCATACTGATCGAACGCGGTTGAGAAAATTATTTTCGGAGGCGATTCAATTAATTCGAGCATTTCGAATCCGTTAATTTTCGGCATCTGGATATCGAGAAAGATCAAATCAGGATTGTGTTCACTAATTGCTTTTATTCCCTCGAATCCGTTATTACAAACGGCGCATATTTCAACATCCTCTTCGGCGAGGTAGTTTTTTATTATATCCTGCGCCAGTTTTTCATCATCAATAATTATGACTTTAATTTTATCGTTCATTCCGATTCCTTTTCTAGGGGGATTAATAATTGAGCTTTAAAAATATTTCTCTCTTTTTCGGTGGTTATCAGACTATCCTGATTATACATAAGTTTAAGTCTGTTAGCAATATTTTTTAATCCGATGCCCTCACCCTTATTTGAAACAGCTTCGGGATCAAAGTTATTCTCAACAATAATTCTAAGGTAGTTACCGCTGTTTTCACATCTGAGTGAAATTGTTACCTGATTCAGACTTTCATACACGCCGTGTTTTATGGCGTTTTCAAAAAGCGGTTGAAGAATCATACTGGGGACTTCGGCTTTCAGGCAGGATTCGTTCATTTCCTCAACATAATTCAGACTGTCTCCGAATCTTATTTTTTCAATATCGAGGTATAATCTAACATTTTTAATTTCCTCTTCCAGTCGGTTTTTTTGTTTCTCATTTTTCGAGAGTGTATTCCTTAAAAAGTTGGAAAGTTTTATTGTCATTTCCTGTGCGCGTTTCGGATCGCTGAGAGTGAGCGATGAAATTGAATTCAGACTATTAAAAATAAAGTGCGGGTTTATCTGATATTTTAAGGATCGTAATTCCGATTCTTTTACCAGCATCCGAAGTTCGGCTTCTTTTAATTGTTTCTCCTGAAAGTTTGTGTAATAAATACTCACATAGTTGATTGAAACATTGATTGAGTAAAACAAAATTCCAATAAGAAACCGCCAGATGAGCGAACTGTCGAGAAATGCAAGATACATTTTTTCATTCGAGTAGAATTGTGAAAGAAGGAAATAACCAATAAACACCCATAATCCTGATGATATAACAGCCGCGCCGAGATGATTAATAATTATGCGTGAGGTTGTGTTGTTCTCGAATGAGATAAATTTTGTCGGATACCACAAACTTAATCCGATAAAAAAGAAAAGCGAGTTGAAAACCAATGCCTCAACAAAAGCAAATTCGTAATCAACGTTTAAGATATATTTTACAATTATTGCATGAGTTAAAGCTACAAACGCCCAGATAAATATATAAATTGTGAAGACTCTTTTGCTTTGAATAAATGGATTAGACATTTTTCATCCGATTAATTTTTAATATCTCCGCCGCCGAAAAGTATAAATCCGCGAATTATCAAAACGCGATCGTCGGCTGCTTTTGAAGCATCCTGAAATCTGTTGTCGTCAAATCCGCCGAATATCGTTACCGTTTTTACAATTACCCGCCAGTCTCTCGGAACATATAAATCAACTCCTCCGAATAAACATGAAATATCAATAACCTGTTCACCTTTGGCCAGTTTACTATCGTTGAGAAATAAATCCACTCCGCCGAACAACGCGGATATTCTACCGCCGATAAAATTATCGGATACAACTCTTCTTTTAACAGCGTTGAATATAGCAACAATATCTATCTCGTCGCCGTTTGTAATTCCCGACTGTGTTTTTTCACCATTACTTTTTCTGTCATGTATGTGGTTAAAAATTTTCGAATGTTCATCGTCAGTAAAATTCATATCAAAGTGTAAAGTGCGGTGTTCTCTCCGTTTGAAAAGGAGGAGCAGACCCAAACCGATTAATAAAATCGGCCAGAAATCAGTTATTACGCTCCTGAAAGAGAAATCCATAAATCTTGACAGGACATTAGTTCCTCCGATGATTATAAAAAACCATCCCCAGAAACTTCGTGAGTTATTGGACAAAACAATAGTTCCGACAATCAACATAATAACCGGCCATGAAAATAATCTGAATGGCGGAAAATGATGAGGAGTCAGATAGTAAAAAATATCAAAGTTATCGGCAAGCAGCAAAATTCCGAAGATAATCAGAATTGCACCTGCCCACATACCGCTACCGTTTTTATGTTTCATATTTAACCTCAAGAAAAAATATTAATAAGATTTAAGTTCGCCGCCGCCGAAAATTACTATTCCACGGATCAATAATTTTCTGGATGAATCATAGACAAGGTTCGGATCTTTAAGACGTTTATCACTGAAACCGCCGAATATCGGCATAACATCAATTTCAACATTCCAGTCACGTGGAACCAGAATTGTATTACCTCCGAATAAAGCGGTTATCTCGAGAAAATTTTCCCCTTCGGCTAATTTACTTTCCGTAAGCCTAATTTCGGAACCGCCGAAAATTGAAATTACTCGCCCACCTCTGAAATTTTCCGAGTGATAATTTCTTGTACCGCCGCCGAAGATTGAAATGTCTTCAAAATCATCCTCGGATGAGGTGGTATGATTGATTTCCAGTCCCAGAGTTTTAGTAAAAAATTTCCTCTTGATATTTCTCCTGTGCATGATTGCCAGCCCGATAAGGATAAGGATAACCGGCCATAATTCGGGATAATAATTAAATAAACCGATGGCAAGAAAGATAACTCCCGCAGTTTTGTTTCTGGCAGTCAGAATTAAAATGGTTCCTATGATTATGAAAATCATTTGCCAGTCAAAAAGAAAATCCGGGACTTCGAAAAAGATAATGTCATAATTATCAAGTAAGAAAAGTGATCCTAAAAGAATAAAAATTATTCCTATAACCACTCGTGGATTTAAATACATGTTTTTATTCATGATATACTCCTGAAAATACCTTGGGCAAAAATAAACCAATATTTTGATGAGCTAAATAGTAAATCGGTGAATC
>CAZEXO010000316.1:0-4233 GCA_964516545.1 uncultured Melioribacteraceae bacterium | reverse complement strand
CTATTTCGGTTTATCTATTGATTGAGGAGTACTGATCTATTTCTTCAAGAAGATGAAGAGCATCCTTTTCATTGGTACATATTTTTACCAATACTCCGCGGTTAGATGCCACAGTTTCGAATATTTTTTCTTTGTAGGCTGGATTTTCATCTATCAGGATGACAATCCTGATAAAATTGTGAATGTATTCCTGAACAAGATTAGCAATATTAAAACGATCAAAAAATGAAATAGTACCTTCAAGACCTCTTACATCTATCAGAAGTTTATGCTGTTGCGATTTTTCACATTCATCCATGATGTTACGGTAAAATTTTATGATTTGCTCAAAATTATACTGACCTGAAACATCAGCTCTTAAGTAATCTGACTCAGCGTATGTCTTTAGTTTTAATTCCATTTTAGAACCCCCTCTAAAACTCTTTCCGTATTTCTACGGAAGTTAAATAAAATTATCTTCCACCTGAGAAAATGAGAACAACCTGATTCCAGATTAAGTTTATTGTTGGAACTGTTTTATTTTTTTTCTCCTTTCGTTCTGTCTTGTCCGCATAAAGAATAAACTAAAGCAGTTTTTAACGACTCTGATAAGAATAAACTAAGATTAGTTTTATTTACCTTTTTGATATCCTGACAATAAGTTGAACAGCATTTTAATTTCATCCTCTGAAACTTCATACGGAAGATGTTTTTTTATCATTACAGATAAATCTTCTTCACTTTTTGCTTCCTGGAATATTCTGAATATTGGTTTATCCTGAAGCATAATTTTTTGATATTCATTAAAAGTGATGCTGTATTTCGTTCTGTAATAAGTTTCACCATTTTCTAATTGAATTGCTTCTCTTTTTTCGGGGGGTACTCCTGTGTATGTGAATGAAAGTCCGCCTGTTTCATGATCTGCAGTAAAAATCAAAAGAGTATTTTCTTTATTATTTTTATAAAAATTATAACCGGCGCCAACTATTTCATCCATTTCAAGAACCGTGTGTAATACGGCGCCCGGGTCATTGTCATGCGATTCAAAATCAATTCTCGCGGCTTCAACTATTAAGAAAAAATTTTTACCTGTTCCGTGTAATATTTCTATCGCTCTTTGTGTAAGCTCACTGATTGATGGTTCGCCTGTTACTCTGTGTTTGCGCTCAAGCGCAGTGTTCATGGCATCGGCTGAAAAGAATCCCACAACTTTACCTGAAGCCGCATCCAGTTCATTTAGTTCTTTTCTGTTGTTAATGATTTTATAACCTTGCGAGGAAAATTTATCTAAATAATTAATCTCATCTTTTCTGTGTGAGAAATTATCCAGCATTGGGTGAATATCTTCAAACCCCGGAATTTGACTTAGTCGTTTTCCCTGAGGAATAAAATCTGCCCCGCCGCCGCCAAAGATTACTTCAATGTTATGCTCGACAAGCTGACGAGTAAAATTCACCAAATCATATCTGTCGGTTGAATGTCCGAAAAATGCCGCGGGTGTTGCGTCAATAATTTTTGAGTCCGAAATTATTCCCGTAACCAGTCCTTGTTTCTCAGCAACTTCCAATACATTCTCAGCCGGAAATCCGTTATGATCAACACCTATCATATTCACTCTGGTTTTTATACCGCACGCAATTGATGTCGCTGTCGTGGCTGAACTGCCTACAATTTCACCGTATGGATTATTAATAATAAAAGCCGACTCGCCTTCGTTCATAACTTTTTCAAAGAATGTTTTCCGTCCGTTTTCTTCTGCAATATTTTTATATACCGCCATCGACATGTGATTTGGTCCCATTCCGTCACCGATAATCAGGATTACATTCAACTTTTCAGAAACCGCCTCTTTCATAACTTCAGCGATTTTTGTGTTGTCTATTATCCCTTTTAACTGATCTGTGTATTTTTTCGGACCGACTGCGCCGAGAGGAAGCAGAGCGGCTGTATGATTGCCCGTTGACCAGGCAATGTGGTTTTGATTTGCGAGAATCCTGTTTAATAAAAGGTGTGCATTTTTTTTACCGCCCCAGAAAGTATCTCCTTTGTACCCGATGATTTCTTCTTCAGTTAATTGGTGAATAAGTAATGAGCCTATTGAGGATAAAACTATAAGTGCGATAAAAAAGATAATTCTCGATTTCATATAAAACCTCTGTCATATTTCAGGTAAAGAAATATAAAAATAATACTTTCATGGGAATCATAGGGAATTTTTTGAAGGAAATATTCCTGATGAAAATTAATTCTCCTCAGCTAAAAGAAGAGTAAAAGTAAGCCGGCAGCCTTTTATTTCTTAACAGCCTTTATCGAAAACAGATAAGGTACAGTGTCTTTAAGACTTTTCAGTACCCACTTTTCATTGTCAACCGGTTCCATGTTCGGAAAAACATTATAGACTGAGTAGGGAAATTCGTGAAAAAACTCCAGTTCAAGTCCGTTGTTTTTTAGAGCCATTATCACATCGCTCAGTGAATGTATCCAGTTAAAATTTTTATATGATATATCGGCGCTACGATCTGCGTAAGTTCCTTTTACATCAAACTCAAGAGGAATTTCTGAATGGAAATAACTGTAATAAAACTTTTCGAAATTGTCATCCAGCGTCCAGATGAAGGGATGAAATTCAACCATATAAAATATTCCGCCGGGTTTCAGGGATGTAGAAATAATTTTTGCCCATTCATTTATATCCGGCAGCCAGCCGATTACTCCATACGAGGTGAAAACTATATCAAATATTTTTTCAGTATGTTTTCTTAACTCATAAACATTTGAGCAGATGAATTCAGCCGGGACATTAATTTCCCTTGATAAATTTTTTGCATAAGTAATCGCCGCTTCTGAAAAATCAACACCGGTGACACTCGCTCCTAATCTGGCAAGTGAAAGCGTATCCTGTCCGAAATGACACTGAATATGAAGAAGTTTTTTGTTACTGATATCACCCAGCTCTCCCAGTTCGATGGACTTAAGTGATGTGACTCCGTTTTTGAAATCATTCAGGTTGTAAAACTCTGATTCCACATGAACCGCTGTCTTTTTATTCCACGCTTCACGGTTTTCGTTAAATTGATTTTGAAGATTTTCCACTAGTCCCCACCGGAATTATTTTAGGGGTGTAATAATATCGAAATGAAGTTGAGTAAGCAAATGAGGATAGAAAAAAAGAGGAAGAAAAATCTTCCTCTACAATTTTAATTAAGCGGGAAAAACAAAGTTGCATTGATTAAAAAACCATCGGCGTTATATTCGGTGTCCGAATCTTCAAACTGGTATTTCATGAAGACGTATTTTATATCTCCTGAGATAACTACATTACCAAGCGGTAATTCAACGCCGCCTCCTATGTGATAACCGATTTCCGAACCTGATTCACTGAAACCGCCGTAATCGGATTCTAATTCTATACTGTAATTGTACCATCCTATTCCGGCAGTAGCATATACAATGGGAAGAGGATATATCAAACCTGAAACCATTATCGGGTAAAATTTAGTGGTAATTTCACTTCCCAAAAAATCTTCTGTCTGCTGACGATAATTAATTGCGCCTTCAACTCCAAGAGATCCGAGTTTTAATCTTGCCGCGCCGCCAAAGAGAACAGAGCCATCAGCTCCTTCTTCTTTAGGTGCGAAATAACCAAGCTGCGGACCAATCATAAATTGCTGAGCCTGCGTAGTTCCAACCAGTGCTAAAAATGCTGTTAATAAAAGTAACTTTTTAATCATAACCTCTCCCTTTGGATTTGTGAGTTAATATTATCTTTGAATTATTTTGCGCCCTGAAAAGTTCATTAACTTTGGTCAAAAACTTGTTCGTAAATATGAAAAAAAAACTTAAGAGTAAAGCGGGAGAGTTGCGGCTCCTCACAGCGCAACAAAGAATAGTAATTATCTGCTGATGTAAATAATTGTATAATTAAGCGTTCTGTTTGATTGGTATATCCTATTTTTATATTTTTTTAACTCACAAAAAAAAGGGTAACAATGGACAGACGAAATTTTCTTAAAAAAGCAATCGGTATTAGTGTGCTTGCGAGTGTGTCGGGCAAAATCGGAAGTTTATCCTCCGTAAATGCAAAACCGCTTCTCGGGGAAAAGGAAGCAGATCTCGTAGCTGTCAGGGGAGGTGAACCCGATGAAATGTTTGACAAGGGTATTGAAGCTCTCGGAGGACTGAAAAAATTTGTTAAGCCCGGACAAACTGTTTGTGTAAAACCAAACATTGGCTGGGATAAAACTCCTGAATATG
>CAZEXO010000315.1:0-4234 GCA_964516545.1 uncultured Melioribacteraceae bacterium | reverse complement strand
AAAAGAATTGAATGAAATATAAGCTGCGGCATGAGTTACAGATCCCGGTGTCCACACGGGATTAAAGCGCGTATTCCCACCCCATGGAGTCATAACGAAGCTGTTTTTTAGAAGAGCTTGAGTTGGAGCTGAAAATTTTATAGCAAAATTGAGGAAATCACCACCCAATTCATTTATGATGATAAAAAATCCCTGGCAATCAACTGCTCTTTCCAATTCCAACAGAAGGTTATAATCGTCCAATACCTCCTGTTTCTCCTCTGGCATTGCAACTCTTATCCGTTCAAGAATTTCATCCGCGGTTGTTCCTTTCTGAATAAGCCATTCTATTTTTTGTTTTAGGGTAAAACACAAATCGTAAAATTGCTGAAGATAATTTGTTGAGCCCAAGGTCATGTTTGTATCTCTGCTCATCTGCTCGCTGTTTTGCATGTAGTTATCAGGATAAGTCAGCAGACAAACATGTTTTAAAACAGCATCTCTTCCATACAAAGGATGAGCAAGTAAAATTTTCGCTGCCAGAATAGGATTCAGCAACCAGCAAGGCGAGGTTGCAATTTTCCAGCCAGAGACAACTCCCGGCGGAAAACTATGTGAATATGTGTCCTGATACCTATGCAGCCCTTTCCCGAATCCGGTAACATCGCAAGCGGACATTGCGCCGTTAACCTGGGCATCTGCAACCGGTCGTGACGGAAAATGTAACATGTCCTGGTCTTTTACATTAGGATTAGCAAATTCCAATGGTGTTGTGATCCAGGGATGACTCCAGCCTTCATCAACCGATTGATCGGCTTGAGCAATATCGCCAGCAGTCCCCGGTCCGAAACCGACATCACCCGCCAGACTATTTGTTAAAGAATAATGAACATTATAACCATATTTCTGTATTCCGGGAACACGATCGGTATTCCGCTTAAGTGTAATTCTTTCAGTTATATCAGGATTATTGTTCGTTTTTCTTTTGGTTCTTAATTGCGCTTTACCTTGTTGAACAACATGTGTCAACTCATGCGCAAGTAATTTATCTCCGGATGAGGTGCCCGGATTATATTGGTTGGAATTAAAGAAAATATTATTGCCGTATGTAAAGGCGTGGGAATTAAGATTTCTGTTCATCTGAACTGAATCATTGCATGTGTGTATTTTCACACCGCTGAAATCCGCGTCGAATTTGCTTTCGAAAGGTTCCCGTTTTGAGTCAGGAATAGACCTTCCCGAGCAATTTTTGCAATGAGTTTCAACCTGATCTGAAATATCCGGCTTTCTACTTCCTGATATTTCTGCGGCGGTTTGAATTTCTTTTTCTTCATCATTCTTTTTTCTCAATGACGAAGAAGGAATTACATTATCAGCATTCGTTTCTTGGTTTATTTTTGTTTGCAACTTTTTCTGTTCCTGCATCTCCGAAAATTGAAAATCCTCTTTGGCTGAAACACGTTCTTCCTGTTCCTCTTTTTTCTCGATTATATTTTTCTCTCCTCCACTTACTCCGCATCCGCAGTTACACGCTCTATCGTTATTGTTTATCGATTGTTTTTGAAACTCCTCTTTTTTTTCTTCCCTGTTGACGGACGGCATGGTTATTACTCTTTCTGCAACCTGATCAGCTTCTTGCTCATATTTATCGCCGGGTTTTCCGATCTCCAGTTTTGTATTTGTTCCTATCGATGATTGATTAATGATATGTGCCAAAGCCGAATGTTTACTAAGATACGATCCACTCTTTCCATAGGATCTATTCCCTTCTTTTTCCCCGTTGATATTTTTCGATGCCGTACTATACATTGCAGTTTATTTTTTTATTAATTTGTTCTTCCTTCCTTCTTAAACTCTTTCCTTATTCCGTCAACAATATCTTTCTTTTTTAACATCGTTGAATTATTCTTCAGAGCCATGAGAGTAGAATAACGGACAACATTCATGATTGCGCCGCCGGATAACTGATGGTTTCGTGCAATTTCATTAAGGTCAACAGTATCTTCAAAATCAGTTTTACGCGAGAAAGCATTCGTCCAAATTTTTATTCTTTCATTCTCAGTCGGCATAGGGAAATGAATAACGCTCTGAAACCTCCTTGAAAAAGCTTCATCAAGGTTCGATTTCATATTTGAAGCCAGAATAACAACACCTGAATAATCTTCAACTCTTTGCAACAAGTATGATACTTCCTGATTCGCGAACCTGTCATGTGCATCATTAATGTTCGTGCGTTTCCCGAAAAGAGCATCTGCTTCATCAAAGAAAAGAATCCACTGTTTGTTTTCGGCTTTGCGAAATATCTTTTCAAGGTTTTTTTCAGTCTCACCGATATACTTTGAAACCACCATGGATAAATCAATTCTGTAAACATCACGTCCGGTTACCTTGCCCAACAGAGTAGCCGTAAAAGTTTTTCCCGTTCCCGGTAATCCGTAAAATAACGCACGAAATCCAGGCGATATTTTATTACCTAGTTCCAGATCTTTGAGTAAAACATCCCCGTAATCTACCCATGCTTTTATTTCAAGAATTTGTTCCATCGTATACGGATCAAGTATCAGATCGCTCCATTCGCGCTGAGTAGAAATTTTTTTTGCGGGAAATTCCATTCCGAATAGGGGCTCTCTTACAAATCCTGTCGTTACAAAATCCACAATTTCTTGCAAGAGTGTCAGAAAACCGTTTAGATAAGGTTCCTTGGATTCTGTTGAATCAAGCGATAAAATATTATGTTTATAGAATATATGCGAAGTGTCGAAAAGGTACAGCAAGGAAAGTCTCTTTTCAATTTCTTCACCCGCGAGAATAAACAAAGCTGTTTCACCGGTCGGTAAAAATCCCGTGTAAGAATATCCATTTCGTCTTCCGAATTCGGTGAAATCGCGTTCGTTGTTTTTATTCTTTGTAAAAAATACATCCAGAAGTTGCGGTTTTACATGTGGTATTAACGCAAGATCGAAGATAACTCTCTCTTCGAAATTAAAATCATAATGATTAATAAAATAACCAAGAGTTGATGTTTCAGGAACATGTATCGGTGGAATAATTTCCGAAACTTCCGAGTACTCACATTCGTGTCCGAAATATAATTTTATTCTCGTGTCAAGCACTTTTCCGAACCAGCTGATTTCGGTGTTCAGCGCTTCGGCATTATATTTAATTTGTTCACTTACCATTCTACTTTTATCGGTTTAATCATCCAGGGTAGTTTGATGCTGGAAAAAGTCCATGGAATACTGTCGAGCAGAATATCAAATGATTTTCTTTCAACGAGCAGTTTCCAGCAGTTTTCCTCATCAGTTAATTTTCCATCTCTGAGTATAAAAGATTCTTTAAAACCTTCAACGGATGTATTTTTGATTTTCGACCAATGGCTTATTGCTGCTGTTATCATTTTATCGGTTTCACTTACTTCAAATTCCGTTAGTTCGATATTTTTCGGCAGCGGATAGTTAATTCCGACTCCGCAAATCACTTTGTTAAGGATAAGTTCCTGTTCGTCATATAAATATTTTTTATCAACACAACATTGCAAAACATAAATTCCCCGCGTTGATTTTTCAGCCGAGATAAAAAAATCGTCTTTCAGATAACCGAGCTTGTTAAAAAGATTTTCTATGAACGGATACAAAATTACGATACCGGCATTTGTTATATAATATTCGTCCGGTGACAGTTCTTTTTCTGTTTTTTTATCAGAAGTTTTTACCTCGATTGATGAATCGTGTAAAACCTTATCCTGAACATTTTCCGAAAATATTTTTGTGGAATCATGATTGAATAATGGAGAAATATTGTTTTTGAAATTATTTAGAATATCGGAGAACATTCCGGGTCTGCATTGATATTTTTTTATTCTTTCAATATCGATTGATTCTTTTGAGAAATTTATTTCATCGACCCCGGCGATATCTTCATTCAGAATTAGAACAGGTGAATTGAATAAACCTTTTTCTCCAAAATATTTTTCAACCTCCTCAATCAGCGGCTGAATAATAATATCAAAATCCTTTTTCCCCGGGAGAATATTTCTCACAAGTAGAAGGAGTTGTATGAATTCTTTTTTAATAATTTCCAGAGTCAGTTCATTGTTTTTATATTTCTCATCAATTTCATGGAGTAAATCCAATTTCCATCCCTCTATCATCCTTTGCATGTATGAATCGGAAATTACTCTGTGTTTTTTTTCAGTGAGCTGAATAATTTTGATCAATGTATCAAATAAACGCGCCGGAAAATATTCAGATTTTTT
>CAZEXO010000314.1:0-4283 GCA_964516545.1 uncultured Melioribacteraceae bacterium | reverse complement strand
GAATGCTCGTATTATTATTTCTATTTGGAATTCATTCGGTCCCGAAACAAAGCAATTTAGAGAATTAAAAAACATCGGTGCGCTTATGGATTTTGTTACATGGCCAGCTTCGGGTTCACATATATGGCCGCCGAGAATGGATTATCCTTCGGGAGTAAAACCTTACGATCCGTACAATCCCGAGGCTCGAAATATTTATTGGAAGTATTTGAACGCGGGCTTATTTTCTCTTGGCATTGACGGATGGTGGATGGATTCATCAGAACCTGATCACATGAATTTTAAGCCGGAGGATTTCGACAACAAGACATTCTTGGGTTCATTTAGAAAAGTAAGAAACGCGTTTCCGCTTATGACTGTGGGCGGAGTATATGATCATCAGCGTTCGGTAACCAATGAGAAACGCGTATTCATTCTTACTCGTTCTGCATTCGCAGGTCAGCAACGTTATGGCGCAAATACATGGTCGGGCGATGTTGTTGCTTCGTGGAATACTTTGCGAAATCAGATTTCAGCCGGGTTAAATTTTTCTCTTTGCGGAATTCCATATTGGAACAGCGACATTGGCGGATTCTTTCTTTGGGAATATCCGAACAAACTTAATGATGCAGATTACCGTGAACTCTATGCTCGTTGGATTCAGTTCGGCGCTTTCTGTCCTATGATGCGTTCGCACGGAGCGGATGCGCCAAGGGAGATTTACCAGTTCGGTAAAAAAGGAGAAAAAATATATGATGCGATTGAAAAATTTATAAACCTACGTTATTTGTTGTTACCATACATTTATTCAACGTCATGGGATGTAACAGCTAATCAATCAACAATGATGCGCGCACTGGTAATGGATTTTGCTCATGATAAAAATGCGCTTGATAATAATCATGAATACATGTTTGGCGAATCATTTTTGGTCTGTCCGGTAACAACTCCAATGTATACAAAGAATGTTGTTGATGGAAAAGATACAACTAAAGTTGAAGATTTTAACAAAATAAAAAGTGAGAATGTGTATCTACCCAAAGAAAGCGATTGGATTGATTTCTGGACTGGTGAAAAACATGACGGAGGAAAAACAATAAACAAAGAAGTGCCGATTGAAATAATTCCGTTGTTTGTAAAAGCTGGTTCTATTATTCCTATCGGACCCGAAGTTCAATATGCTGAAGAGAAAAAATGGGATAATCTGGAAATAAAAATTTATCCCGGTGCTGACGCCGAGTTTGTTTTATACGAGGATGAAAACGACAACTATAATTATGAGAACGGAATTTACTCCACAATTACTTTCAGATGGGATGATTCGAAAAAAACTTTAACCATCGGTGAAAGAAAAGGTTCATTCCCGGGAATGCTCAATGAACGTAAATTTTGTGTAATTAAAGTGTCCGGGAAGAATGGAATTGGAATGTATTCAGAAAAAAAATATGATAAAGTAGTTTCTTATGATGGAAAGGAAATAGTGCTTAAGTTATAAAAGATAGCGGGATTGAACAATATCACGCTGTTTTAGTGAATTATATTGAATGTTAAAGGGAGAGACTAAGCTGGCAAAAAACAATATTATTCTTATAAATGCTGGCGTAAGATAAATACTAACAAAGAGAAAAATTTTGCATCATAAATATTTTTTAATGAATCACATATGGAGATGTGCAATGAGTAGTAATTTTCAAAAGATTTTTATTTCACTTACGATTTTATTAATAGTAGTCGTTAAGATATTTCCACAATCGCGAACTACTGAGCTTTTCACGAAAGGTTGGCATTTCAAATTCGGTGATATAAAAGATGGACAAAATCCTTCACTTGACGATTCAGGTTGGCAGCTAGTCGATTTACCACATGACTGGAGCATTGAAGGACTCGCACAATCTGAATTTGAAAGTGAAGATACACCTGAATTCAGAATTGTAAATGGACAATGGAAATTCAAAACAGGCGATGACCCACTTTGGAAAAATCCGGATTTAATCGATGTTACCTGGCAGACAGTGCAACTTCCTTCTACGTGGGAAAAGCATTCAAACTATACAAATGAAAACGTTTATGGTTGGTACCGCCGCGAATTGATTGTTCCTGCTGAGTTAAAAGGCAAAGACATTTTTATAAACGTTGGCAAAATCGATGATGCCGACGAGACTTTTTTTAATGGTGTAAAAGTCGGTGGAATGGGTTCATTTCCACCGGGATATACCACTGCATGGGATATCTTCCGGTATTATAAAGTTCCTCACGAAATCATTCACTATGGTGAAAAAAATATCATTGCTGTCCGGGTGTTTGATGGCGTACAGGGAGGTGGCATTTACGACGAGGGAGAAAAAGTAATTGAGGGACCCTTCGAATCCACATGTCCGGGCGGAAGCGGAGCCGGTTATATAAACGCGGGTACCGGCTGGTACCGAAAAGAATTTATGTTGCCTGAGGACTTAAAAAATCAGCATGTATTCATCGAGTTCGACGGTGTTTATATGAACAGCGATGTTTGGCTAAACGGTGTTTATCTTGGCAACAGACCATACGGTTATTCAACTTTTCAATATGAATTAACAAAACACCTGAAATTCGGTGGAGAGAAAAATGTTTTAGCAGTAAGAGTAAATGTTGAGCAGCCGTGTTCTCGCTGGTATTCAGGTGCCGGCATTTACCGCAATGTAAGATTAACCATAACAAACGATGTGCATATTGATCATTGGGGAACATACGTTACTACTCCTGATATTTCAAAAGATGCTGCTGTTGCTCGTGTTGAAACAAAGATTCTTAATCAATCCTCTTCAATTCAGCAGGCAACACTTGAAACAAATATTTATGATACATCCGGGGAAAAAATTGCAAGTATCAAATCATTCCAAAATGTAGATGCCGGCGGTAAATATATTTTTGAACAGAGTGCAAAAATTCCGCAGCCAAAATTATGGTCGATCGAAAATCCTGTTCTTTACCGTGTTGAATCAAAAGTCATTATTAATGGTATTATTGTTGATACTTATTATACTCCTTTTGGAATTCGTTCATTTGAATTTACTACGGATAAAGGATTTTTCTTAAATGGAAAACATGTAGCAATCAAAGGCGTATGTCTTCATCACGATTTAGGAAGTCTCGGTGCCGCAGTGAATAAAAGAGCAATTGAACGACAGCTTGAAATAATGAAAGAGATGGGTTGCAACGCAATACGAACAAGCCATAATCCTCCCGCACCGGAACTTTTAGATTTATGCGACAGTATGGGTTTCCTGGTTATGGACGAAGCATTCGACGAATGGATAAGAAACAAAACGTTGTATGGTTACGGCAGGTTTTTTGACGAGTGGAGTGAAAAAGATTTAACCGATATGATTCACCGTGATAGAAACCATCCAAGCATTATCATGTGGAGTATCGGTAACGAAATTCCCGAGCAGGATAACGATAACGCGTACGAAATGTCGAAACGTTTGGTTGATATTTGCCGTAGGGAAGATCCTACGCGACCTGTTACTTCGGCATGCAATTCGCCGGAGGCTGCCATAAAAAGCGGCTTCTCAAAACCGCTTGATGTAATTGGAATTAATTATAACTTGCCCGCTTACCAATCATATAAGGAAAAAGCAAAACTGATAGGTTCTGAAACCGCATCTGCTGTGAACACGCGCGGGGTGTACAATCTTATTCAAGATGGCGACTCGATTATAATAATGAAGGAACTTAACAACCAATGCACTTCTTACGATGTAAGCGCGCCGGGCTGGGGCAACATTGCCGAATCAACTCTTAAGGCGGTAAAAGATGCACCCTGGATTGCAGGAGAATTTGTTTGGACAGGTTTTGATTACATCGGAGAACCAACGCCTTTTAGCTGGCCTTCCGCGAGTTCTTATTTTGGTATTGTAGATCTGTGTGGTTTTCCAAAAGACCGTTTCTATCTTTATCAAAGCCAATGGACAGATAAACCGGTGGTTCACATATTTCCTCATTGGAACTGGGAAAATTTTAAGGGAAAAGAAATTCCTGTTTGGTGTTACAGCAATTGCGAATCGGTTGAACTTTTTTTAAATGGAAAATCCTTGGGCGAAAAAAAACTAAGCGATACGAAAGATTTGCATTTAGTTTGGAAGGTTACTTACGCTCCGGGTATACTTAAAGCGGTTGCGAAAAATAACGGTAAGACTGTCGGCACAGATGAAATTCAAACGGCAGGTGATCCTGCTAAAATAATCCTAACTCCGGATCGGACTGAAATTAGCGCCGATGGAACAGACCTTTCATATGTCAGAGTTGAGATTGTGGATAATGAAGGA
>CAZEXO010000313.1:0-4304 GCA_964516545.1 uncultured Melioribacteraceae bacterium | reverse complement strand
CGAAATATGCACCACAGGATCAACAGGGAGCAGTACTCGGATTGAATCAGTCTTTCTTATCAATGGCGCGAGTGTTAGGTCCGGTATGGGGAGGTTTTTCGTATGAAATACTGGGATACCAGGCGCCTTTTTTAACAGGTGGAATAATTACTTTCATCACATTTATTGTTATTGTTTTCATTCTGAAAATGGACTAGATAATGTTTAAGCTGGGAAACATAAATATCGAAAAGGCTCTTTTATTGGCTCCAATGGAAGATATCACAAGCATTCCATTCAGAATTTTATGTAAGGAATTTGGAGCTGATGTCGTTTACACCGAATTTGTGAATTCAGACGGGTTGGTGCGGGAAAACCTCAAAACCGGGAAGAAAATGGATTTCTTGGAGGAAGAAAGACCAATCGGTATTCAAATTTACGGCGGAAATCTGCAACCAATGATAGAATCGGCAAAGATTTCGGAATCAAAAAACCCGGATATTATTGATATCAATGCTGGATGCTGGGTAAAAAAGATAGCAACTCGAGGGGCAGGCGCCGGATTATTGAGAGATATTAATTATTTGGTTGAAATGTCAAAAGCCATCGTAGACGCAGTTCAGAAACCGGTTACTGTGAAAACACGAATTGGCTGGGATACTGAAAATATCGTCATTGTTGATTTAGCTAAACGTCTTCAAGATGTTGGAGTAAAAGCACTTACAATACATTGCAGAACACGACTTATGGGGCATAAAGGTGACCCGATTTGGGAATGGGTAGCCAGAGTAAAGGATGAAGTAGAATTCCCGGTTGTTCTCAATGGAGGAATATTTTCGGCGTATGATGCGTTGCGGGCATTTGAAGAAACCAACGCGGATGCCGTGATGATTGCGCGCGGAGCAATCGATCATCCGTGGATATTTCGCGAAATAAAAGAATTGTTAACCTTCGGCGAAATAAAAACTCCAGTGACCCCCGGGGAGAGAATTCATACCGCTCTTAAACATTTGCGATATGAGTTAAAATTTAAGGAAAAAAGGAGAGCGATCATTCCTTTCAGAAAGTATTATACTGGGTACTTAAAAGGATTGTATGGTTCTTCAAAAATTAGGCAGGAGCTCATGAAATATGAAGATTATGAACCGATTGAAAATTTACTTCTAAACTACCTGGAAGAATTAAAGAATTTTCCACTTACGGATGATCTATCTTCTAAATAAAAGTAAAATCATGTAATTAATATTATAATAAGGAGTTACAGATGCGACTTGAAGACTATATTCGTGATGTTCCTGATTTCCCGATTAAGGGAATTATATTCAAAGATATTACAACTCTGATGAAAGATCCGGTTGCCTATAATGAGGGATTAAATCAACTATATGAACTTGTTAAAAATAAAGAGGTTACAAAAATTGTTGGTATTGAAAGTAGGGGATTTATTTATGGCGGAGCCCTGGCGGCTAAATTAGGTATCGGTTTTGTTCCTGTCCGCAAACCGGGTAAATTACCGGCAGATACAATTTCAGAGTCATACTCGCTTGAGTATGGAACCAATACTATTGAAATTCATAAGGATGCTTTGCAAAATACTGACAGAGTGCTTATTCATGATGATTTATTAGCTACAGGTGGAACTATCGAAGCGGCGGTTAAATTAGTTGAAAAGCTTGGAGCACAGGTTGCCCAGATATCATTTATTATTGAACTGGATTTTCTCCGTGGACGTGACAAAATTAAAAATTATGATGTAGTATCTTTAGTTCATTATTAGAAGAGTAGATTATTCTACTCTCCACGATTCCGGGGCGATGATAACTACGAATTCGCCCTTGATTACTTTATCTGGAATATTAATTATTTCTTCAGGTGTTCCCCTCCAGCATTCTTCGAATTTTTTTGTCAATTCACGACATACAACAACATATCTGTTCGGTAAATATTCTTTAAGTTCATCAAGAAGTTTTTCAATCCTGTACATTGATTCATAAAGAACAATTGTACGTTTTTCTTCAGATAACATTTTTAAGGTTTTTTGTCTTCCTTTCTTCTGAGGCAAAAATCCCTCGAATACAAATGAATCGGTCGGTAAACCGGCGATACTCAAAGCTAATGTTAGAGCGCTCGCACCAGGTAAACCAACAATCTCGATTCCTTTTTTGATAGCAGCATTGACAAACCTGACTCCCGGATCGGATATACATGGTGTTCCTGCATCGGATACAAGTGCGCATGACAACCCGGACTCAATTCTTTCAAGCGCAAAGTATATCTTGTTTGATTCTGATTGTGCATTAAAAGAGACTAATTCATTTTCGATCTCATAATGATTGAGTAAAATTTTTGTTACTCGTGTATCCTCGCACAGAATAAAATCTACTTCTTTTAGTGTATTAATCGCCCTTATGGTAATATCCTGTAAATTTCCTATTGGTGTGGGGACAATGAATATTTTTCCCGATGACATTTTTATCCATGTTCATGATAGTGTGCTGAAATTTAACGACAAATAAATCAATAAAAAAGCCCCGCAATTTAGCGAGGCTGTTCATTAAATCAGCGACGTGAGAGTTTTTCTTATTCTCTCCATGCCTAAATCGATATGTTCATTTTTTATGTTTAACGGTGGTCTGAAGCGGATTGATCTCTCACCGCATCCGAGCATGATTACCTGATTCTTATATAATTCCTGTCTGAATGTATTCCGCAATTCGGTCGTTGGTAAGTCAAAAGCACACATCAGTCCAAGTCCGCGTGCCTGCGAAATAAGTTGTGGAAATTCGTTTTCAAGGTTCTTTAGATTTTCCAGTAAATAAGCTCCTACTTTTGTTGCATTTAATAATAATTCCTCCTCTTCAATGATCTCAAGGAATTTTGTGGATCGCACCATATCCACCAGATTTCCACCCCAGGTGGAATTTATTCTTCCGGGTTTCCGGAAACAATGATTCTCGACATCATCTATTCTGTCATTCACCATAATTCCGCATACCTGAGTTTTTTTACCAAAAGCAATTATATCAGGTTTAACATAATGCTCATGAGCCCACATTTTCCCGGTTAATCCGATTCCTGTCTGCACTTCATCAAACATCAGAAGAATTTCATTTTCATCCGCGATTTCTCTAAGCTTCTGCAAAAAATCTTTTCTGAAAAAGTTATCGCCTCCTTCAGCCTGAATAACCTCAATAAGAATTACGGCAATATCATCAGGATTATTTTTGATTGCTGAATAGATTTGATTGATTGCCTCAATTTCAGCGTTTAATACTGATTCAAGATTTTCTTCGAGTGGGAACTTTATTTTCGGATTTAATATTCGCGGCCAGTTGAATTTAGGAAAATACTCAATTTTATTCGGATCTGTATTCGTGAGCGACATGGTATATCCTGACCGTCCATGAAATGCTTGTTTGAAATGAATAACCTGCTGACCTTTTTCGGTCTTAAGACCTTTTGCATAATTTTTCCGAACCTTCCAGTCAAAAGCTACTTTCAATCCGTTTTCCACGGCAAGCGCGCCACCTGAAATTAAGAATAAATATTTCATATAATCAGGTTTGGCAACTCTGTTAAACATGCTTATGAACTCTGCCATTTCAAGTGAATAGATATCAGAGTTGGAAGGTTTGTTAAGGGCGACTTTACCAATCTTTTGAATAAACTCATTATTATTCAGGGCAGGATGATTCAACCCAAGCGGTGCTGACCCGAAAAATGAAAATAAATCCAGAAATTCACGGTTATACCTGCTGTCATAAAGCATCATATCTCCGCTTCGCTGTAAATCCAGAACCAGATCCATTCCGTCTGCAAGCATACTTGAACCGATTATTCTATGCACATCTTTACTGTTTATTTTTCCTATTGGAGAAACATGATTATCAAACATGACAATCCTCTCATTTTTTGTGAGACAAAAAAGTTTATTATATGTTGGGAAAAAAACGAGGGGAATCTTTTTACTTAAAAGACGTTTTCGAAACGGGAAACTAAATAGCTTCTCTTTTCTGAATGAAATGTTTTTATGATAACTTCGTAGATCATTTTATTTATTTTGTTTTGTCTGAAACTATACATTTTAGGCGGATAAATCAATGAAAATTTTTATTCTACTTAATTTCCGGCAACCCTTTATCTAAACTCATTTTCATAAATAAGAGAGCTGATATCAGTGGAGAAATTTTCAAAAACATGTTAAGAATAGTACTTATTGAAAAAATGAAGTGAAATTCTCGTGACAGCCGGAAACTTCCGTAATCATATTCTATAGTTCATTTATTTCGGAATTTAGGATATTTCTCTTCACTCTCAATACGCCG
>CAZEXO010000312.1:771-4317 GCA_964516545.1 uncultured Melioribacteraceae bacterium | reverse complement strand
CTGTTTGCTGTAATGCCGGGTATTCTTTACTGTTCATTATTCCGGTTAGAAAATCATTCATTGAACCAGCATCAGTCTTACCCCGGAGATTATCAATCCTTTTGTAACTTCGGGCTATTGTTGCAAGAGCTATCTTTGATAAAGGAGAGTAAGGATTATTCTTAATAAATTCCTTAAAATCCACTATCACTCTTTCGTAATCGGTACAATATGTATCCTTGTTACCGGTTGTTTTGTCCTTCTTATCCTGAAGGAATTTTTTATTAATCGAGAAGTAGGCTTGGTTTATTTTTCTGAATTCCGATTCCGCCGGATCACCATTAATCGATTCATCCTCATACAAACTTTCAGAAGAATTTTTGGATAGATAGTTGCAGCTTTGATTGTAGAGCGACTGAACGGTAGAACCACCGCTGCAGGAAATTAATGGAGTTCCATTATCGTACGCACAATTTGTTGCATATATCGAGGAAAAGTTGTAGGCAAATAAATCTGTATTCGTACCGCAAAATATCGAATTGTCTACATCAATATTGGAGGCGTTCCAGGAACTAATTCCCTTATTATTATTCACTATGATAGATTCCTCTATCTCAGCCTCACTTGAATATGAATCTATTCCGGTATTCAGATAATCCGCGTATAGATTATTTATATCAATCGCATCGCTGTAATTTAGTGTTAAGCCTGCCCCGGATTGATTACTTTCTGTTGCATAAAGATCCAACAGTAATGCATCATCACAATTATTTACGTACATGTGTTTTGCACCAAAACCAAAAGCATCAAGTCCGAAGCAGTTATTTACTGTTAGAGTTCCAAACTGCGTGTAGTTCTGCGAATAATCACCCCATATTGCAAGTCTTTCTTTATTTGTTATGGTAACATTTTCATTAAAGTTGCCGTTCTCAAGAATAATTTCATTGACATCTTGTGCATAATTAACCGCTGCCTGAATTGAGCTAAAGTAACCTCTTGGTGTAAGATTAGCTGTTAGTTTTGCTCTTAACCCGTTTATTGTTGCGCCAGATTGTTTTGTTAAAGTTCCACCAGTAAAATAAATGTTATGTCCATTTAGGTTAACAGTTGCGCCATCGGGTACAACAATTTTAACACCCGAAGGAACTGTAATATCGCCTGTTAAGGTAATTTGGTCCCATAATTCGTCATCTTGAAGTGTTCCGGATGTAGTTTTTAGATTTTGAAAATTAAACACTCCTAAATTATCTTGATACAGAGGATGCATATTTGAACGGAGATATGTCCATGCCCAGTCCGTCGTTCTTTGTTTTGCATAATTATAAACCTCATCTGCTGAAACCACATGACCAGCAGCAGGATCAGCTTGATCATTATATAATCCTGAAAGCACATAATATGGGAAAACACTGTTATCGTCAGGCCCATCAGCATATGAATACTCAACTTGCATACATGAAGTTAAAATATCACCTTTTTGCATATTGTATTTAAACACACCCGAATGACATGCATTTATTATACAGCAATACTGATTATAAGTACTGCCAAATGAACCTTGTAAATTTGCCGGTGTTATTTTCCCAGAATATGTTGCCATTCCATCCTGGTCACTACTACCATGCCCCGAATAAAAAAATAGTTCGCTTGTCCCATTACTGTTGGGCATACTACTAATGTAAGTAGTAATGGCACTTGCGGTGGCATTGCTATTTAGTTTTACTTCAATATTATTACTACTCCAACCTTGATACCAAATTAAATAGTCTCGCATATCGGTTGCATCGTTTACCATACTAACCGGTAAGTCATCCTCTGTTCCCGGATAATCATTTATACCGACTAATATTGCTCGGAAGTTAGTTGACTGTGCTTTTGATACAAAACTAAAAAAAAACAACACGAACATAATTCCTAAAGTTATTTTATATCTATTCATCGCTGGACTCCTTTTCAAAATAGAAACCAGGTGAAGGTTCTGTTTCAATAAAGACAGGTCGCATTTCTTCCTTTTGAATTTGATTACTTGTTCGAGTATGACTTTTTCCATTTTTAGAAAATGGAACAACAAAATCCCCAATCTGATCCTTCAATTCATCTGTTTTTTCCGGATATCCATAACGGAAAATGTCCACTCCATTTTGACTCATACCCTTTGTTCTCATAGAAAAAAAACCTCCCTTTCCGAAATGAATAATCTCATTTACCTGAATTACATCTTTTTCACTATTGAAATTAATCCTGTTTTTATCAGCACAAAGTATGACAGATTCACCGGAACCAATCTCAATACCTCCATTCTTTTTCACTTCTTCAGGTAAAATGTTAGTAGTTAACACATTATATGAACGGAATTTTTCAAGAGTCTGAGTTAAACTAGTTGGGTTGTATATTTCTATCCAGCTTCTGCTTGGTTCACTTTCATCTAAATACACCTCGCTAAAAATCAAACCTTCACTTTTCAGCTGGGCTGATAATGGTAAAGTTATTACCAACAGTCCTAATAACAACATTACGGTTGTTCTGTTTTTCAATATGCATACCATATTTTAATTCTCCATTTATTTAATTACATTTTGTCGTCGATTATACTATATCACCGTTTGCCCCATCTAAATCTCCAAGGTTAGGTGGGGCATCCGTTATGAACTTTAAACTTCTCCATACACACTTACAAAGGAAACACATAATCAAAATCATCGAATATTCTCCTTTGCTACCAGGTTACTAAAACCCCGCGCGATTGAAGCGCCGGTATATATTCATTTATTGATTTTTCGTTTAACGGGTTGCCATTCAGACCTACAATATCTCCTTCGCCAATATCTGAATTATCAACCAAAGACTTAATATCAGTAATTTGATTATCCCAGAGACGCAAATAGCCAAGGTTCTTTAACCCTTTCAACGAAGAGATATCGGAAATGTTATTCATCTCAAAAGCCACCCACTCCAATTTTTCCATATATGATAATGAAGAAATATCTTCGATATTGTTGAAAGCTAATTTTAAAGTTTTTACGTTTACTAAATTCCTTAATTCTGTGATATCATCTATATCACATTTACCAAGCCATAAAATTTCCAGATTAATTAAATCAGATAATGGCGATAAATCTTTAAGGGAAGCTTCAGAAATCCATAACTCTTGTAATTCATTCATATCTTCAAAAGCTTTTATACCAGTAATCGAATTATACTGTAGATTTAGATATTTAAGGTTTACTAAATTTTCCAGAGGTGAGATATCGGTGAGTAAATTACTATCTAAATTCAACCATTCTAATTCAGTTAATTCAGCAAGTGGAGATACATCAGTGATTTTCCGGTTTTGATCCAGT
This sequence comes from uncultured Melioribacteraceae bacterium, assembly GCA_964516545.1. GTDB lineage: Bacteria > Bacteroidota > Ignavibacteria > Ignavibacteriales > Melioribacteraceae > JAHISV01. The sequence continues at coordinate 997 of CAZEXO010000312.1, read as the reverse complement.
CCCAAGATCCTTAATTTTTTTAATTCAGCTAAGGGTGAGATATTTTCTATAGACTGAGATCCCATCTGTAAGTAAATGAGATTCCTGCAATATTCTATTCCACTAAGAGAAGTGATTCGATCCGGTGTTGGCATATACTGTAATGAATCTAAATTTAAAAGTACTTCATCAGTTAATTCTTCTCTTTGCAAATCAATTTTTACGCGAACAGTCGCTTCTAAATTCG
>CAZEXO010000312.1:0-761 GCA_964516545.1 uncultured Melioribacteraceae bacterium | reverse complement strand
AGTTATTACTAATTCATCATATTCACTTCTGCTGTTATCATTGTAGTCTTTTTTCACTCGTAACTTAAACTTATAAACACCCTCTTTCACGAAAGCAACTTTATGGATATTCAGGAACTGATCACTATCACGGCTATGTGATAATATTCTTACAGTATCTGGATTGTTTTCATCCTGCTTCCATTCCAACCAACCATAATTTCCGGTACTATTTGTTGGATCAAAAATAGCATAACTGCCAACTATTGTTGTTTGATCCTCGCCGGCATTAGCTACTAATTTTGTATCTTCTGTCTGCGTTGAGCTGTCACACGATAAGATGAATAAGAACATGCTAATTACAATTAACAAATAACGATTCATTCTAGATTTCCTTTTATTCTTCTATTTTTTTGAATGACAATATCTTGGATAACTCCCGATGTTATCTTTGAGCAAAATTCCATTTAAAGTTTTGTGAATTTACATAGTATATAAAATTATAAGCGTCATAAAGAGAGTTTTCCTGGTATCTTTTGTTGTGAAAAAATTTAAGTCAATCAAATAAATATGAGCAATAGTAATTTCTTGTTTTTCATAAAAATTAAATTCAATGAATTAATAACGAAATATCTTTTCGCTACTTCAGTATTGTTTAGTATATAATGACTACGAAATTAACGAAGAAAAATTTTGTCCCCCGGGATCTTTGGTTTATTTTCACTCGAACTGTTGGTATGAATAAGAACTGCGGTTAAACATCTTTTCCTCTCATAATCTTC
>CAZEXO010000311.1:0-4324 GCA_964516545.1 uncultured Melioribacteraceae bacterium | reverse complement strand
AATCTGAAGACAACCGGAATAGAAACCTGAACTTTAACAGCTTTACCTCTTTGTCTGCCGGGTTTAAATTTTGTTTTAAGAACTGCTTCAACAGCGGCCTCATCACATCCGGCGCCAATACCTTTTAAAACTTCAGCTTTAACCACATCACCTTTTTCATCAACGAACGCTTTAATAAATACTCTGCCTTGTACGCCTGCTCTTTTAGCAATTTCAGGGTAAATAATTTTCGCCTGAATACCTGCAATACCTCCAATAGGTTCGGGCTGATTTTCAACTGCTACGAAGAAAACAGGTTCGGCATCATCGTCTTCTTTTTTAACTTCAGGTGGCGGTGGTGGTGCAGAAATTTCTTCGTTAATATTAATTTCCGTGTCCGAAATCTCTATATCTTCCAACACGTCATCACTTGGGGCTTCAATCGGAACCGGAGGTTTAGGAGGCGGAGGAGGAAGATTTTCCTGTTGTGTATGTTCAACTTCTTCAACCTGCACTAATTCCTGGGGACCCTCTAAAGCCACTGCATCCTGCTCAAACTTCGGGAAGAATTTAAAAGCAACTATCAAAATTGCCAGAGATAACACTAAACTTGTCTCAAAAATCCTTTTGTATTTGAGTTTGAGATCGAATTTCGGGTTTTTCTTTAACGCCACGTTTTCCTCCTAAATGCGCTTATAACGAAAATAAAATTATTAAATCATTGCTCCATTGTCAAATACTCTATAACACTTTTTTTTACATCTTCGGTGATTAATTGTTCCACATTACTCAATCTCATCACCATAAATATTTTTGTGAAATAATAATTTCACGAGATAAATACCTGTGATTGTTCCTATAAAATCTGCCAATAAATCGAGTAGATCAAAAAAACGTCCTGGAATGAAGAGTTGGTGTAACTCATCAAAAATTCCGTAACTAATTGTGATGACAAAGGTGTAAAAATAAATCCTCTTCCTAAGATTCGGATACTTATTCTGAAAATGTAAGCTTAGGGAAAGCAGAATAGACAGGACAAAAAATGCGAAAAAATGGTCGATCTTATCACCCAAATTTATTGTAGGATAGGTAATAGGACTTGGCAGACTACTCAGAGTAAAAATAGTTACCCAGACTATTCCGAGTGGGAAAAAGACCAAGAACTGCCGGTGATTGCTAAGTATTTTGTAAAATTGTTTTAGCAAGTAATGTAATCGCATTTGGTAATTCATTCATAAGATCAGTAGCTGTAAATCCATATACTGTTTTTTGTTCATGTAAAAGATCTCCGGCAAGACTATGTAAATAAACCCCGGTGATTACTGAATTTTCTATTGTCTTATTCTGGGCAATCAATCCGGCAATCACACCGGTTAATACATCGCCGGTTCCAAATTTTGCCATACCAGGATTTCCGGTTGTATTAATCAGAGCTTCACCTTCACTGGTAAAAATTATTGTCGGAGCGCCTTTTAAAACCAAAACAGCACCGGTTTCCCGGGTAAATTTTTTGCCATAAAATAATAAGTCACTTCTCAACTCGTCTACTGAAATACCTAATAAATCAGCGAACTCGTGGTGATGAGGAGTAAGAACAGAATTATTAAGATTTATAGACAAATATTTTTTTCCCCGTAGTGCATAAATCGCATCTGCATCAATAACAAATTTTTTATTTCTGTTTAGTTTCAGGATTTTGAGCATGGCAGACAAAGTTTTTTCATCGCGTCCTAAACCGGGTCCTAATGCAACAACATCAGCCCAGTCGATTTTTTGTTTCAGCTCTTCAAGATTCTTTTCCGTAATAAAACCTTTATCTTCATCATCATAAGTAAGTAAGGTTGATGAATCCAGCTTAGTAAAGGCAAGGTTTTTCATTGAATCGGGAAAAGCAAGTATGCTTGCACCTGCACCAATTTTTTGAGTTGAATTTGCTGTAAAAAAAGCCGCGCCCGGAAAACTGTCCGACCCGGCAATCGTTAGCACTTTCCCGCTCGAATATTTATGATCATCCACATACTTCACAGGCAGACCATTAAAAGCATCTTCAGGCTCAATGCAATAATCATCTACATTAAGCTTGTCAAAGTATTTACCACCAATTCCAATATCACCTTTGATTACCTCTCCGGAGAATGCGTATCCTTTACCGAAAAATAATCCGCGTTTCAATTCAGCTAGAGTTACTGTGAGGTCGGCTTCAAAAATTGTATCACCAAAACCAGTGTCGGAATTCAATCCTGAAGGAATATCGATTGCTACTTTATAAGCGTTTATTCCATTGAGTTTTTCAATGACTGAGAGAAATGGTTCCTTAAGATCACCTGAGTATCCGCTTCCAAGTAAGGCATCAATAATAACGCTGCATTCATTAAGTAAATCGATATCATTCGGTTTTTTGAAGAAGATAATTTTCCCACGTTTGGTTTCCCTGATCAGATTCTTCAATATTGTGAAGTTTGAAAGTGCATCACCTCTAAGTTGATTTTCTTTCCCAAGAAAAACCACATAGACAAAAAACCCTTCATTAATCAGATGGCGGGCAACGGCGAATCCGTCACCTCCGTTATTACCTTTACCTGAAACTATTCCTATTTTGTCAAAAGTATTTAAATCAGCTTTAGAGCTAAGTAAAGCATCCGTTATGCTCAGTGATGCATTTTCCATGAGTATAATTCCGGGAATTCCAAGACTGTTAATCGCGTAACCGTCAGCTCCGCGAACTTGTTTTATTGTGAATAACGGAATCATAACACCTCGCCTGCTACTTTTTTAGTTATAATTTGAATGCAAAATAGAAAATTCAGTGAGGATTTTCATCCTCACCTGAATATTATTCAACGAATAGCGCATCGGAAGAAAGTAATTCAATTTTAACAGCATGATTCTCTTTGAAATCAAGCGCTATCTTAATATGATTTTTAAAATCGAAAAGATCCTTGCCTTTTTCCACAACAACCATTTTTACAACTTCATACTTTCCGACAATATCCTCAACATCTTTTAGTTCGGTAAAATATAATTCTGTGAAATCGTAGTGCTGGATATATTCTGCCATATTATGAGGAGGTCTGAAATCAGTAATTATTTCATCGTCAATAACCATTTTTAAAATATCGATTACGAATGGTAACAATACCCTGTTGCCATAATGAAGCCCGTTTATTCCATTTTTTAAAGATTCTTCCATGGTTCTCATTTAGTCCTCCTAATTAAAGAATATTAACCAGATAACGGCAAAAATAGGTAATAATATCGGGATTGCGTATTTAAATAAATAAGCAAAGAAACTTGGCATCTTAACGCCGGCTCTTTCTGAAATTGATTTAACCATAAAATTCGGTCCGTTACCGATGTAAGTCATAGCTCCAAAGAAAACGGCCGCGACAGAAATAGCCTGTAAATATAGAGGCGTTTCAGCATACGGTATCCCAAGAGAGAAATTTTTAACATCTGGTATTGAATTCACATCCATGTTAAACTTTCCGAGCTCGGCGCTAAGAAAATTAAGATAAGTAGGAGCGTTATCTAAGAACGCCGAGAGAGAACCTGTAGCCCAGTAAAAAATGCCCGGCGTTAGCTGAGAACCAAGAACATTTGCCTCATGAGCTATTAATTGTAAAGCCGGAACCATTGTTGCAAATATACCCACGAATAAATAGGCAACTTCTTTGATAGGTTCAAAATCAAATTCATTCCCTTTAAGAGCCTCCTTATCAGCGTATTTATAAGATAAATAGACAATTGAGAACATTATAATTTCTCTGATACCAAAAGGTAACGGACTCAAACTGGGAACCCAACTCATAACAGCAGGATCAATAAATACGGAGATAAGAATGATCACAAGGAAAATAAAGTTTTTCATACCTTTGATTTCTATCTTACCACTGTACTGTTCGTTAGCTTCACTTTCAGTATGATTTCTCATGTCAACTACATAAAATATTCCAACAAGAACCAAAACAGTCGGAAGCCAAATGTACCATACATGTCCGATGAACCAGAAGAAATCAACTCCTCTGAGGAATCCTAAAAATAAAGGCGGGTCACCAATTGGCGTTAAAGCTCCGCCAATGTTACTAACCGCAAATATGAAAAAGATTATATGATAAGGTTTAATTCTGTTCTTGTTGATTTTCATAAAGGGGCGGATTAAGAGCATTGATGCGCCAGTTGTTCCGATGATGTTTGCAATTACCGCACCGATGATAAGAATTATTGCATTCAACATTGGAGTCGATTTACGGTCGATTTTAATATAAATTCCGCCGGAAGCAACAAATAATGAAGCAAGCAACGCAATGAATGAAAGATATTCGACGAGCGCGTGAACCATGTGACC
>CAZEXO010000310.1:0-4325 GCA_964516545.1 uncultured Melioribacteraceae bacterium | reverse complement strand
AAATTCAAAGAACTTTATTAAATTGCATCCCTGAGTAACGACAGGACACACCAACAGCCCCTAACAAGCGCTAAATGCAATTGCCGGGTAATCAAGTGCTTAAGCTTATCACGCTTTGCAAACTTATCACTGATTTGACACGAAAGCGCACTGAATCGGCAACTGCACTTAGCGCCGCACGTTAGGGGCAATTGTAGAAAAAAGCACCTCAGACAAATATGACATAGCAAATTAGGACATCACTCTTGGATAAGTTGGTGCCAATTCGACAGAATTTATTTTGTTTTTCTCCTCACGCGCAAAAAGATTTGGAACCCCACCCACATTGCACACATTGGCAAGCCCCACAAGCCATAACACTGTCAAAGCTTGCCAAAGAGTGCAATTTTCCATCACACTGGTTCACTGTTGATAAATTAGTGAAATAATTCATTTTCTATAAAAATAATGTTAGTAAATTAGACATGTTATGACAAGACATAAAAATGCAAATAGCTAAAACCACAGGTGAATTGATACGTGCTGCCAGAGAGAAAAAAGGACTGCTACTTAGACAGGTTGCATCCTTTCTTGAAATTGACCAAGCTCTTCTAAGCAAAATAGAAAGAGGAGAAAGAAGAGCCACAAGGGAGCATATAATTAAACTTGCTTCATTTATAGGATTAAATGAAAAAGAGTTATTAGTTCATTTTTTGAGCGAAAAAATTGCTTATGATCTTCTAAATGAAGATGTTGCTAAAGAAGCATTAAAAGTAGCGGAAAAGAAGATTAATTATTTGACTAGAGGTCAAAATGGAAAATAGATCGTCCATAATACCCTTTGAGCAAGAATTACCAAGTCATTATGCTGACCGATTGGGTGTGTCATATTCATTATCTGTAAACCAGCAGCATAAAAAAGAAAATGGACAATTCTTTACTCCAATTGAAATTGCCACATTGATGGCATCATACTCCGAGCAAGAAGGAGAATCTGTTCGTATACTCGACCCAGGTTGCGGATCTGCAATTTTATCATGTGCTTTGATCGAGTACATTTATAATTCAAATAAAAACTTAAAATTCATAGATTTGGTAGCTTATGAATCCGACCCTGAGCTTACTCCTATTTCTGAACAATCTTTTAGTTATTTAAGTAAATGGCTATCTAGTAAGAATATCAATATTACAACAAAGTTATATTCCGAAGACTTCATACTTCACAATGCCGATTCTTTCAAAGAAGCGGGCGGCTTGTTTTCAATTCCTATTTATCCTTATGATATCGTTATTTCAAACCCGCCTTATTTCAAACTTCCCATTGATGATAAACGGGTAATCGCTGCTAAACGAGTTGTTAATGGCCATCCGAACATTTATGCACTTTTTATGGCACTTTCAGCAAAGCTGCTTAAAGAAAATGGTGAGTTAATTTTTATTACTCCCCGCAGCTATGCTGCAGGGGGTTATTTTAAATCCTTTCGCGAATATTTTTTCAAACTCATAGATTTAGATAAAGTGCATTTGTTTTCTTCACGAAAGGATACGTTCAGTAGGGACAAGGTATTGCAGGAAACAGTTATCATTAAAGGAACAAAACGGAATAAAGCTTCAGAACAGGTAATTATTTCTTCATCAAATGGGTTGAAGGACTTGAACTCACCGATTATAAAGACTTTTCCTAAAAAAGACATTATAAACATAAATTCTAAGGAGAAAATCTTATATCTACCTACTACAGATAACGAAGAAGCAGTTTTGGAAATTTTTAAAAATTGGAAAGGTAATTTATCTAAGTACAACATCAAGATTTCAACGGGCCCTGTTGTTGCATTCCGATCATGGGATTATATTAGAGAAAATTATGAGAACAACACAGTGCAATTGGCTCCTTTATTCTGGTTACACAATGTTAAACAAATGTCATTGGAGTGGCCAATAGTCAAACCAAACAAAGGGCAATACATCAAAATTGAGGATAAGTCTATACCGCTTCTTATCCTTAATAAAAACTACATCTTATTGAGACGGTTCAGCAGTAAAGACGATAAAAACCGCTTAATAGCCTCTCCCTACTTCAGCAATTTCATTAAGTCGGATTATATAGGAGTTGAAAACAAAGTAAATTATATCTACCGACCTAAAGGATATTTGGAACGCAATGAAATTGTGGGACTTTGCGCATTACTGAACAGCACCTTATTTGATGCATATTTCAGGATTTTTAACGGTAATGTAAATGTAAGTGCAACAGAGCTACGGGAGATGTCTTTGCCTCCCCTGGAAACCATACAGGAAATCGGCGATAACATCATTCTGTCGAATGATTTTTCCTTACAGAACACAAACCGGACTATAAACGAATATTTTGAACCAGCATACAGTACATGAGTAAAATTGAAGAAGCAAAACAAATTTTAGAAGCATTGGGGCTTCCAAAAAGGCAGCAAAACGACCGTTCAGCATTGACATTGCTTGCATTATGCAATCTGAAAGAAAGAGATAAATGGAACAAGGCTAAAGCCGTAAGCATGTCTGTTGTTGGTAATAAAGAAAATGCCAAATATGAAGGTGTGATGCGTTTTATTGCTGAGCACTATAATAAACAATACGCTGAGAACTCAAGGGAAACAATCCGAAGGCAAACTCTACATCAATTTGTTCAGGCAGGTATAGTAAACCACAATCCCGAAAATCCCGGATTACCAACTAACAGCAAAGACAATCATTACCGTCTATCGCAGGAAGCATTGAAAGTAATTAAGTCTTTTGATACGAAAAATTGGAACAAAGAAATCAAGTATTTTAAGGAAAATGTCGGTTTACTGCGTGAAAAATATGACAAGAAAAGAGAACTGCAAAAATTACCTGTAAAGCTGAAAAACGGAACAAAACTAACATTTTCCCCAGGCAAGCATAATGAAGTTCAGATTGCTGTTATTGAGGAATTTTCTTCACGATTTGCGCCGGGAAGCGCTTTACTATACGTCGGAGATACTGCAAAGAAAGATCTTTACATGGACAAGCATGGTTTACAAAAATTGGGTATCCCGATTGATCAACACAGTAAATTGCCTGATGTTGTCTTATTTGATAAAAAGAAAAATTGGCTATTCCTTATTGAAGCAGTTACTTCACATGGGCCTGTATCTCCAAAACGAGTTTTGGAAATGGAAAAGATGTTAAAGAATTGCAAAGCAGGTAAAATCTATGTGACAGCTTTCCCAGACTTTAAAGAATTCAAACGTCATACTTCTGATATTGCATGGGAGACTGAAGTATGGGTAGTAAATTTTCCAGATCACATGATTCATTTTAACGGTGATAAATTCATAGGGCCGAGATGACATGGATGAAAGGTTCAGTAGTTGCCCATGTTTGAGTGAAAATTTTGTAATGCCTGTTTTAAAAATGACTTCAGTCCAAAGTTTCGAATTCGTTGAAAAGATTAGGAAAAACATTCTTTAAGCTTTTATGAGCTAACACATCTATGATATTGATAGTATATAAAGCATTTTATAATTAATAATTATTGCATATGGAAGTCCTTTATCATAAACTATTTAAAGTCGATATCACTAAACAAGAAGTGGTTGAAGAAAAATTTGCAGAAAATGATAATGTAAACAAGTACATTATGGATTTATTGCAAGATGTTTCAGATAATGAAGGTGATAGGGAATATTTATTTGAAGAAGGTTCATTAACAATGAAAACTTTTCTCAATAAAATTATATGCAATGAAGATCGGGATTCATCAAGCGACTTAATTGCTAAAAGGCTTTTGCAGGAAGAAAATAAAGCCCAGGAAATGATTAAACATTTGAAAAAACAAATCCAAAAAGGAATATTGATTATTTCATATGTTCAGATGACTAATAACGAATATAAAATTATTCTTTCCAAAGCAGATTATAATGAATTTATTCAAGAAGTAACCGGTAATATAACGAACGGATTACCTATTAAAAAAAGAATTTTTAAAGCGTTTATTGCTAATGTTAGTTTTTCGGATGAAGAGTCTGAAATTACCAAATTGGTAACTTATGATTCTAATACCACAAAAGCAGCTTATTGGTCAAAAGAATTTCTTGAATTAACCGAAATTAGAGATGATGAAAAAAATACACTAACTGCATATAATTCTATAAAAACTGATATCTTAGAACCTTTGAGACGTAAATATAAAGCTGATTATTTATGTTTATGGAATGCTACTGTAGCATATTTCAGAGGTGAGGGAGAATTTGAATTAATTCATTACAGAGATAATATTGTAGGTAATTATCAACCAATGGATGATTCACTTAAATTAAACGATATTAAATCAAAAATAGATAAGCTAC
>CAZEXO010000309.1:0-4352 GCA_964516545.1 uncultured Melioribacteraceae bacterium | reverse complement strand
TAAAGGGGCGCCGATCAGGACAAAAATAATACATGCAAACGGTAAAGAATATTTTTTATGTATTTCAACCCAGTATCTGCTCTCGTTTTTTTTATTTGCAATTATGCGTTGCAAGGTTCCGTTTATAGAACTCTGCGATGACCGGATTTTATCTTCAACCCTCATGTAAAGATATGATGGATTATTAAAATTAGTTTGCATATTTCCCATAACATTCGAAGAGTCTGTTAAAAAATTCAGGGACACGCGTTCTGTAAATTCTTTATGTAAGTTTTGGGCAAACACTTTCAGACTGTCGACAATAATCATCATCTCGGGAGCTCCCATTTCACGATCACTCCGCTGCCCGCCAAGAGATGATTGTTTGAAAGAAAACTGCTCGCCGTCCATGGCTATTCTGTGTTTTTCAAATTTGTACTTACGGTAAATTTTTTCATCGGTCAGATTATTTTCGTGAATTTCACCGTGAGTTAAGTCCATCATCAATTTTTTCTGATTACCCGAGAAATATATCTTCCCTTTATCTGCCGTTACGATTCTTGTGACAGCAGGCTCTGAATTATCATAAATAACAACTTTATACAAATCGTTGCTAATTTCATCAATTTCTCTCACCAGAATTGAATAGAATTGCACTTCCTGTGAAAATACACCAGGCACCAGAGATAGTGTTGGTTTTTTCCTGGAAATATCCTGTATGATTATTCTGGCTGCGTGATTGGCGTTGGGATAAACATAATTATTGAATTGCACAAGCAGGTAGGCAAGTAACATACTTGCTATCAGGGGTGATATCATCATTTTGTATAAGCTGATGCCACTGGCTTTCATAACGGCAACTTCATTATTTTGAGCCATTCCGCCGAATGCCATCAAAACCGAAATAAGCACCGCCATGGGAATCACCAAAACAAGAATCCAGGCTAAATTGTAAATGATGAATTGAGTTATAACCCAGGCGCTTAAACCTTTTCCCACCAATCTGTCGGCAAATTTCATAAGGAATTGAAGCAGTAATACCGATATTAATATAAAGGTTGCGAAAAGAAAAGAAGCCGCATGATTCTTAAGTATGTATCTGTGTATTATCACGAAATTTATTCTTGTCAATTGTCATTCAAAATTACTCAAATATAAAGATTTATTAAAACAATATTCTTGGATGAATGAACTTATTGAATGATTATTTGAAAATACATGAGTATATTTATTAAAAAAAAATAATTCTGTTGAATTTCAAAAGGAGATGAGAAGTGAATAAAGTTGTTGATTACGCCGGAAAAAATATAGATCACTTTATTGAGGAGCTTAAGGATTATTTACGCATTCCAAGTATAAGCGCTTTGCCCGAACATAAGAACGATATGCACAGATGCGCGCAATTTGTGTCTGAAAAACTAGACCAGGCCGGCATGACCAAAACAGAGATAATCACCACTGAAGGTAATCCTCTTGTTTACAGTGAATGGCTTGGTGCGCCGGGTAAACCAACAGTTTTAATTTATGGACATTATGATGTTCAACCTGCTGATCCTCTTGAATTATGGAACAGTGACCCTTTTGAACCTGTAGTTAAAGACGGAAAAATTTGGGCAAGAGGCGCTGATGATGATAAGGGGCAAGCCTTTACGCATATTAAAGCTGTTGACTCTTATTTTAAGTCCGTGGGTAGCCTGCCAATAAACGTAAAATTTCTATTTGAGGGGGAAGAAGAAATCGGCAGCGAGAACCTGAGCATATTCATAAAAAACAATAAAGAAAAATTGAAATGTGATTGCGTGCTTGTATCAGATACAAGTTTATACGCTGAAGGTATTCCCACCATTACCTATGGTTTACGCGGACTTACCTACATGGAAATTGAACTAACCGGACCATGCAAGGATTTACACTCAGGTTCATACGGCGGCGCTGTCGGCAACCCGATTAATGAATTAGCAAAATTAATCGCGAAGTTACATGATAAAAATGGTAAGATTACCATACCGGATTTTTATAAAGATGTTGCGAAATTATCCAGACAGGAAATCAGGAATTTCAAACTTCTTAAATTATCTGAAAAAACTTATGCAAAAGAAATAGGCGTTAAGGAATTGCAGGGTGAAAAAGGTTATTCAACACTCGAAAAACTGTGGACTCGCCCGACTCTGGACTGTAATGGAATAGTTGGAGGATTTACGGGAGAAGGAGCGAAAACAATTATACCTTCCAAAGCTTCGGCAAAAATAAGTATGCGGCTCGTTCCGAATCAGGATCCGCAAAAAATTGCGAAAGCATTTACAAAATATGTGAAATCACTGACTCCTAAAAGTATGAAAATAGAAGTGAAAAATTTACACGGCGGATATCCGATAGTTGTTGATTTAAAACATAAAGCTGTTGAAGCAGCCGCCCAGTCACTCGAAAAAGTATTTAAGAAAAAAACAGTGTTCACCCGCGAAGGCGGATCAATTCCTGTTATTGTTGAATTTGTTAAACAAATGAAAGCCCCGGCTATACTTATGGGATTTGGTCTTGATTCCGACGATATACATTCGCCGAATGAGCATTTTGGTCTCGAAAATTTTGAAATGGGCTTATTAAGTTCAATTGAATTTTTAGCTGAATATTCCAGGTAAACTGAAAAAGTTTTTACATGGGTTCAAAATGAAAAATGTTGTTATAATTTTTATTTCTTTGTTTTTGGTATTTGTCGCCTGCGATGATGACAAGAGAGTCGGCGGAGATGAAGCTCCCGAATATTCAGAGTCAAAAGACAAAGAATTACAGAGCTATAACCTCGATGTTAAGAAAGAAGAAAGAACATCGAAAAGCATCTGCGATACTATTGCACTTCAGGAATACGTATTGAATAATTATCCCGCAGGGAATTATTTAGTGGAATATGATAAAACATCAACTTACAATATTCCCAAACCGGCAGTTTTATATTATTCAACCCGGAGAGACACAACGTATATTTTTGCATTAATTGCAAAGTCGAAACCAGGCGAAAGGTTTATTGAAAAGAAAAATATCATCGGTTTCGAGAGTAGTTTTATAAATCTTGACAGTACTAAACTTGGAACTGCATTCTTTTATTTAACGTTATTTGCCTGTCATCATTCTACAGGAATAGAAAGAATCTGGGAAGCTGAGGTTCCAATTCACGGCGGTTTTAATTCGATGACGCTAAAAACCTGGAGACCGAAAAAAATTATGTATCTTGAACTGAATTATGAAGAAGGAATCATTTCAGGTCACAGGAATTTTAATTACTTCTTTGTTAATGGAATCAGACAGCGTCCTCATCTGATGGAAACTTATGTGGGTATTGTGCATAAACGGACGATGACAAATCTTAATGATGATATTTATCCCGACTATTACGAATACCGGTTTAATGAAAGTGATGAATATATTTCAGTGCGCGATTCCATTCCGTTTTACTGGGATGTTAAAAGGCAGTTATACGTTACCAAAGTTAACAACAGATGGTTCAGATATTACTAAGAGAAAGAAACTTGTATGGAAAAAATCAACCTGATAAACGAAATACTGAAAAGCTTTTATCCCGATATGCAGATGAAAGATAATCGTATTAATGCTTTCACATCTATTGAGCAGGAATTATCCGCGCTTAGAGATGGCGTTGGAATAAGAAATATTTCGGATAGGAATATCATCGCGTTGCGAGGAAAAGATGTGCTCGAATTTTTAAATCGTGTCGCGACAAATAAAACGAAAAACATGCCTCCGGCCGGAATCGTAAGAACGCTCTTTACGAATGAAAAGGGAAGAATTATTGACCGGGCGACAATAATAAGTCTTGATAGTAAATATCTTGTTATAAGCAACAGTAATTATGACACCCGGCTTAAAAGCTGGATCGATAAATATATTATTACCGAGGACATCACAACCGAAGTGGCAACAGGAAATTATCTGATGCTGGAGATGTTCGGACGCCAGACGGAATCGTATCTGACTATTTTTGGCGGTGAATCGGTCAAACAAATTACTACTGACAGACTAACGCTTATGGTCTGTGAGGATATACAATTTTTTATTTTCAAACAGAGAGAAACAGAAAAACTATTCAAATATTTTTTAATTGCCTCAAGTGAATATTCCGAAAAAATTCTTGAATATCTTATTGAGAGAAAAAGTCTCTTCGAAGCTGTTTTTGTCGGACATGAGGCATTCGAAATTTTCAGGATCAAAAACGGAATTCCGAAATTCCCCAATGAAATTAATGATGATTATAATCCTCATGAAGTGGGGCTTCTGGGTGATGTAAGTTCAGATAAAGGATGTTATATAGGTCAGGAGGTTATAGCGCGTCTCGAAACTTATGACAAAGTACAGAGAAA
>CAZEXO010000308.1:0-4374 GCA_964516545.1 uncultured Melioribacteraceae bacterium | reverse complement strand
AGGGACGAGTGAACGAGGAACCAGAGAAAAGATTAAAGCTTAGATTTACATAGAATAATTTAACTTCCATTATGTCTTTTGTTTCAATCCAAGTAATAGATTACTAAGAAGATGTGAAATGTATTTAATCTTCTCGTCTCTTTCGAAAATTATACTGGTCCCGATCATCATGTCAGAAATAAATATTGAATTATTTCCTTTTTTAATCTCTGCTTCTAAAATATTGGTGAGAACTTCAAGTGTTTGAGGATTCGCAATTTCTGAAATATCCCGACCGAGTAGGATTGCTCCTGTTAATTCAAAATCAAATTGATCATTAACTAAATCGCTATGTTCAGATTGTAAACGTTCCATATTGCCAGCTTCGATGTAATTCTTAAGAATATATAAAATATCAAGAGCATCTCTGGAACGAGAAGGAAAACCATCTTTCCATGAAATTAATTTCATTAATACTAATCCTCTTGGTGAAGCAATTTTAATTTCGACAGGAGGATTGGACTGAATTAAAACAGACTCCGAATCAAGGTAACATTCTTCGAAACCGATAATACTCATTTCCTTTGCTTCTTTATCCGGCCACTTAATTGAAGCAGAATCAATTGATATCTTACCAAATGGAATAATATCAATACCTGGAATAGATTTATAAGTGAATCTGTGAACAATTTTTGAAGGGGAAAAGTTATTTTCTTTTAGTGCATCAGTTAATTTTTCATAATCTTTCCAATTTCTTAGACGCACACTGAAATCGATATCGTTTGTTCCTCTATGAATTTTAATGCTGTAGATAAGATTGAAAACTATATCTCTTGCGGTAGCACCGATTACAAAAAAATCCATACCCAAATTATTGGTAATGTTTGAGACCAAGGTTAATACTTCCAAAGTGAATGGATCTATTTTAGTTGAGATATCCAGCAATTTCTTTCTCGTAAATTATGTTTGCTGTTTCTATGTTTCTTGGATCACCGGTTGTCATTAAGTCTGTGTAAATAAGAATTGCCGGGACCAGATTATTTATTTCATTATCATCTGTAAAATTCCAAAACTTTTTTACAATCTCAATATTTCCATTAAGATTTTTCTTTAAGCGATTTCTTAGAATAAATTCTCCTAACTTATCCTCAAGATATAACATATGAATAAAGGGGCGTAAATAATTAGTTAATTGAGCCGCTGCAGTTTCACCACCAAGTAAAGCGCCGAAATATTTGAGATCAATTGTTTTGATGATTTCAGGATTATCAATTTGGTATTTCCCAGCAAAATATTTTGGTTTTATTTTTGCAGGATAACCGAGAACCCAGTCCTTTAGTAATTTCTTTTTGTTTACCAGTTTTTTATTTTGAAATTCATCAATGATAAGGAATCCATGTTTTTCTAATTGCTTCATAGTAACATGAACGGTTCCGACAGCAACGTTAGCCATATCAGCTATTTCGCGAAAAGTATTTCTTTCCAATCTTGGATTGCACAAGAGAGTAAAGATAATTAGCAAACCCGCGGTTTGAAAAATGCCTGTGTTGTTTGCAGTAAAATTATTTTCAGTAGTTATCTTTTGTCCTTTTATGTTTATGTATAATGGTGGAACCCTGATATAAGCGTTACCTGCAGCATCAATAAAATTTACGTTAAGATTTTTAAGGAGTTCAATTGTTTCATTATTTGCAGGCAAGGTAATTAGAAGGGGAACGTTATCTAATCTATCTAGTCGATTTTTAATTATTCCCAAATTTGTTTTATTCACAATGGGAACTACTTCTGCGGTAAATTTCAGGTCGAATTCCTTATCTCTTAAAACGAGCTCGACTTTTTCCCCGGTGATGTAGGTTGTTAGCCGAAACGCGGTTTCATTTTCGAAACGAGCAACTGCCTTAGTGATTATATTTTTTTCAATGTCTTTCATAACTAAATATCGTGTTCATTTATTGCGAATATATTTGTTTACTGAACAATAAGCAAGAAAAAACGCACTATTCAAGGCACTATGTTCATTATGCAGAGTGCAATGCGAATAATGAACAAAATATATTAGAAAGGGCGTTTATGTTGGACTGAGATATTAATAGGATATTCAACGAAAAGTTAAACGTTCAGTTTATCAAACGAGCAATAAGTTGAACTATTGGTTAAAAAGTATTATATTTGCCATAGTTCTTTGAAAATTTGGAATTGAGATAAGTAGTCAAAGCTGAACAATTGAAGTGTATTTAGTTACACAATGGCATAGCCAATTTGTTGCACGCCCTACGGTATAAACCAATCTATAAGTAATATCTAAAACTATAAAGTATGGTTAAAGAATGAATTAGCAAAATAATTAAAAGATAAGGCGGGCTTTTTCAGCAGTAAGAAGACTCTAACAGAGAGCTACGAAGCACAGCGCGATTACTTTAAGGCGGGCAGCAATATCGCTGTCGAAACCTAATTTCCAAAAGGAGCAAACTTTATGGAAAAGCAAAACTCAATTTCAGAGTTGATTGAATCGTTTGATTCATTCATTTCAAAGAATCGTAGTTCTTTTTCACTTGAAGAGTGTTACGTCTTAGAAAACGTGAGACTAAAACTACTACAGTTAAAAACTCAATTTGAACAATGCAGTAAATCTCAAAGACGCGCTATCATTCAAACAATCATAACAGAGTTGTTGAAAGTTGTGATCGATCCCAAAACTTGGAATGATATTAAAAACATTTTCTAGTGAGGAGTCTTCTTAATTCTTTTTTATTTGAGGTAATTTTGGATATAGGAAAAGTTATAAAAAGTGTTCGCATGAGAAAAAATATGCGACAGAAAGAACTCTCTGAATCATGTAACATTTCAGTTACATATCTTTCGCAGATTGAAAACAATAAAAAAGATCCTACCATTTCAACTTTACAGGAAATAAGTAAATATCTAGGTATTCCATTGCCTATAATTTTCTTTATGTCTCTGGAAGATGAAGATATACCACCGCATAAAAAAGAATTCTTTAAGTATCTACATCCTTCACTAAACGGATTAATAAAAGAGTTCTTTTAACATGCTTGCTATAAAGAGCTTAAAGCATTTATACTATTTGCTTCAGACCAGCAAAAAAGAGCTGGAAGAAATCCTAGATAATCTCGATAATTTTTATCAACCCTATCAGAAACCCAAAAAGAAAAAAGACGGAACGATACAGACCAAAAACGGTATTGTCGAAACGCGTAAAATTTGCCCAAGTATTGGGAGGTTGAAAGAGATACAAAATAAAATAAAAACCCAAATACTTAGGAAATACGAATTCCAGGATTTCGTTCAAGGGGGTGTTAAAGGTAAAGACAATATTACGAATGCAAATGTGCATAAAGGCAATAAGTATTTTTTTACTACTGATCTTAAAAATTTTTTCCCTTCGATAAAAAACAGAATTGTGTATCAAACTTTTATTAAGAATGGATTCTCTGCAGATGCAAGTTCAGTTCTTACAAAATTAACAACTTACCAAGGGAACGTTCCTCAAGGGATACCAACAAGCACATACATAACGAATTTAACCGTACTACCATTAGATTATGAACTAATAAAATTGTGCAATGAGAATGAAATAAAATATACCAGGTTTGTGGATGATCTGAGCTTTTCATCAAAGAAGGATTTTCAGAAATTGACTGAACAAATTATTGGAACAATAAAGAAGCATAAATATAAAATCAATGACAGAAAGACTTTGTATAAAACCGGACCTACAGAAATAACCGGTGTTGAGGTTAGAAACAATGTAATAAAAGCTAGTAAAGGTATTCTTGAAAAGTATGAAACCGCAACCACTGAAAAGAGAAAGCAAGGATTGAGGGGGTATATTGAAAGAGTGAAGAAAAAATCTTAAAATTATAAAATAATAGCGAGAGACAGGTGAGAAGATTGTATAGAAAAATAGAAAATGAAGCGGACGGTAAAAAAACCGACCGCTATAAAGAATTTTTGTTAGTCAGTTTCAGGATGCGCTTTTAATTCAAGACTTAATTGCGTAGCGAATTCCTCAGCTTTGTTTTCAAATACAATTGAAATAGATTTATTATCCTCTTCGCGATTCAATCTTGAGGTAAGCATATTATTAAGAATTTCTGATTCACCAATTTTAGGTGAAAGAGCTAAAAAGGTTAATTTAAAATCCATATCTGATGTAAGCAACTCTTGAGTAAAACCGACTTGTTCCCAAGCTTTCTTTCTAATATTTTCTTCTGTTGCAAGATCATTTTGATTACTTGTCACTTCGATACGTCCCGACTGTTGTCGGGACACTCAGCGACCTTGTATATTATTGAACTGACAACATTGACCCTGAGCCCTACACCACGGCGCATAAGAGCCAAGAACAGACAGAGTAGATTAGCGCAGACTAAG
>CAZEXO010000307.1:0-4432 GCA_964516545.1 uncultured Melioribacteraceae bacterium | reverse complement strand
ATAAAAAAATAAAATCATTCAAATTAGTTGAACTAATACCTTTCTCATTCGGAGATGAGCACTTAACATTATGATGGATTATACGCCCAATTCAGTTCCCAGAGATACAGGCTGGATAGAAGTAATTGCCGGTTGCATGTTCAGCGGTAAAACAGAAGAATTAATAAGAAGATTGCGACGCGCGCAAATCGCCAGACTTTCAGTAAAAATTTTTAAACCGAAAATTGATGTCCGGTATTCAAAAGAAAAAATAGTTTCACATAGCGAACAATCGCTCCCTTCATTAATTGTTTCAACTCCTGATGAAATATTGCGTAACTCGAAAGACGCTCAGGTAGTCGGAATTGATGAAGCACAATTTTTTGATAACTCACTCATTGATGTGTGCGAGCAGCTAGCAGATGCAGGAAAGCGCGTTATCATTGCCGGGCTTGATCAGGATTATCGCGGAATTCCTTTTGAACCAATGCCACAATTATTAGCTCTTGCTGAATATATTACAAAGACCCTGGCTATTTGTGTTAAATGTGGAAATCCGGCAGATAAAACTCAGAGAAAAGTAGCCCATGCTGAAAGAGTACTTGTAGGCGCGGATGATAGCTATGAAGCTCGTTGTAGAAAGTGTCATTACATTCCTGAAAATGATTAGGGGTTTTTATGGATTTTACTGAAATCTTACGAGGTGTTTTTGGAATAGCTCTTCTTTTGGGAATTGCATTTCTCTTTTCCAATAACAAGAAGAAAATAAACTGGCGTTTAGTAATAATGGGATTGGCAATACAATTTACGATCGCTGTTTTTATCATTAAAGGCGAGGCAATGGCTCAATTTTTCGCTCCTCTTGGTTGGCCAATTGAGTTATTCAGGTTTGTAAGCAAATTTTTCGTACTTGTTCTCAATTTTACTTCAGAAGGGGCTCAGTTTGTCTTTGGACCTCTTGGAATCGGACCTGGAAATGAAGGAAGTATGGGAATGTTTTTTGCATTTCAGGTACTTCCTGTAATAATTTTCTTCGCAAGTCTGATGTCTGTTCTTTACTATTTAGGTATTATGCAAAAAATAGTTCAGGCTATGGCATGGGTTTTCGCAAAATTGATGGGCACTTCCGGTGCAGAGTCATTATCATGCACAGCAAATATTTTCGTCGGTCAAACCGAAGCTCCTTTGATGATAAAACCATTCATCAAAACTATGACAAAGAGCGAGCTTCTGACAATCATGGTTGGCGGAATGGCGACCATTGCAGGTTCAGTAATGGCGGCTTACATCCAGATGCTTGGTCAATCTTTTGCAAATTCTATGGGTGTATCTCTTCAGGAAGCTCAGGTGTTATTCGCAACGCATCTTCTCGGAGCAAGCGTAATGGCAGCTCCTGCCGCTCTTGTCATTTCAAAAATTATTCACCCGGAAGTTGAAGAACCCGAGACCAAAGGTACGGTAAAAGTAGCTGTTGAAAAAAATGCATCAAATGTAATTGAAGCTGCGGCAGTTGGTGCAAGCGAGGGCTGGAAACTTGCTCTGAATGTCGCTGCGATGCTGATAGCTTTTATTGCGCTGATAGCGCTTCTGAATTATTTACTCGAAGGTTTAGGCGACCTTACAGGACTAAATCCTATTCTTCAGGCAAATTATGGTAACTCCTTAAATATGCAGTTTTTATTCGGTTCAGTTCTTCAATTTCTTGCCTACGGAATCGGCGTACCATGGCAGGATTCTATGACGTTTGGTAGTTTATTCGGAACAAAAATAGTCCTCAACGAATTTGTTGCATATTTTGAGATGAGTCACCTCATCGAAGTAAAAACTCTTGTATCCGAGAAAACAATCCTTATGGCAACATACGCGCTTTGTGGTTTTGCAAATTTCAGCTCAATAGCCATCCAGCTTGGAGGGATTACACCTTTGGCGCCTGAACGGCAATCGGATTTAGCCCAGTTAGGATTAAAAGCCGTGCTTGGTGGAGGACTCGCAACGCTTATGACAGCAACTTTAGCAGGAATTCTTTTTTGATGATTAACCTTAACGTAAAATATAAAAATCTAGTTAAGACAATTAAATCAGAAGCCCCTTTTGTACCGGAAATTGCTCTGATTTTAGGAAGTGGATTGGGTGACTTTGCTGAAAAAATTGGTACCGTAAAATCCATTACAACCTCTTCCCTGCCTGATTACCCGAAATCGACTGTAGAAGGTCATAAAGGCTTCATTCATTTTGCCGAACATTCAGGGAAAAAACTTGTCATCTTTCAGGGACGGATACATTTTTATGAAGGGTATTCCATTTCAGAATGTGTTTTGCCCTCTTTTATTGCTAAAAATCTGGGATGCAAAAAAATAATTCTTACTAATGCGGCTGGCGGGATTAACATTAATTTTCATCCGGGCGATCTGATGATTGTTAATTCGTTTTTTAGCATGCATATAAAAAAGGCTCTTACAGACTTAATCGGTATCGCGACTTTAGACCAAAAGAATTTCTTCCTGGACGTTCCTGCGAGTGAATTAACCCATAAATTTCTTGCAGCGGGTTTATCCGAAGGTATTCACATGAAAGAAGGCACTTATTGGTACCAAACAGGTCCGTCTTACGAAACACCCGCAGAAATTAAAATGCTTGCTAAAATTGGAGCCGATGCTGTTGGAATGTCAACAGTTCATGAAGCTGTCTACGCAGGAATAAATAATATGCAGGTTGGAATCATTTCCTGTATTACAAATAATGCCGCAGGAATCGGTCATCACAAATTATCCCATCAGGATGTGATGGATACTGCTGAAATGGTTAAAGCTAAATTTGAGAAACTCATAAAACGAATCATAGAGATGTTGTAAATCATGTATCCGATGAATTCATATCTTGCTATTGTTGATTATTTGAGAAATTATAACGCCAGCGGAAATTGCAGCTGTTTCGGTTCTTAACCTGTTTTCTGTTAACTTCAGTCTGACAGAATTTTCGAATAGGAAATTTTCTTTTTCTGAAAATCCTGATTCGGGACCAATTACTAAAAAGTGTTTCTGTATATCCTTAGTACTGTTCTTAAAATGATTTTCAGCATGTACTTCCGATTTCTGATCAAATATTATTTTAATTCCATCAATCCTAAAAATATCCTGCAATGTTCCGGCATATTTTATCTCAGGTAAAAAAGCTCTCAACGATTGTTTCATGGCAGCCAGAGCAATTTTCTCCAAACGTGATAATTTTATACTTCGCGATGAACCTCTTTCAGAAGTATAAATCAAAAATTCTGTAAATCCGATCTCGATTAATTTTTCAACGGCGAACTCGAGTCTTTCATTACTCTTCATAAGAGGCAGACAGAATGTTATTTGCTGAAAGTCGGGTTTCGGATATTTAATTTCATCGATTATCTCACAGATAACATTTTTCTTTCCGATTTCTTTTATCCTTGAAAGCCAGATTATCCCTGTCCCCGATGTAACATATATTTCATCATCTTTTTCATGACGCATCACTTTCAGGATGTGATGGACTTCATCTTCCTCAATAACAATTTTATTTCCAGTAATGTTGGAAAAATTTGTATAGTACAATTCAGTATCAGAAAGATAAACCTGTTCCAATAAGATATTCTCCTTTCCCTTGTTCATCAAAGGCATATTCAAATCTTAAACCTGCATGAGGTAAAAATAATAAATTAATTCCCACTCCATAACCTTTGTCAAAACGGATTTTTGATAATTTATCATGATTATCAAATACGGCTCCCGCATCAAAAAAAGCCGTAAGATGTATACCTATCCTGGCGGCTGTAAGTCTGGTTGGTAGAAGAGGTAAATCCAATTCCAAATCCCATTCCTTCAGGATAGGAAAGTCCAGTTCATAACCTGCAATAAATACATTATTTCCTTCTCTTATATCATTCTTATGCCCGCGAACGAATTCGTTATGTCCTAAAAATGATAAATCATACAATGGAATTTCTCCGGAGGTATGTCTGACAGCAACTCTGTATTTATGAGATAAATCACCCCATAACTCATCGTATTGCCGAAGATCAACAGAAAATGTACTGTATGAAATATCATCAATACCAAAACCTTTATAAAGATAACCTGAATAAAATAATGTTCCGTACAAGGCATACTGTTTTAGATCTCTTGTGTCGTGCATAAACGAAATTCCGAGAAACGGGTATCTGTCAATTCTCGAATTAGAGACTGTTACGTTATAACCAAAATTATCAGTTGTTTCTATATAAAAATATCCCAGGCTTAAATACATATCATTATACTGGTCGAATTTTTTACCGATGGATAATGAATTCGAAAAATACTTGTATTCAAAATCCTTGTTTATTTTTTGGAGAATTTTCTTACTTGGATTCCCTATCCACTGATATATTGAAGAGATGCTGAAACTAAGATTATTCTCTTCATTAATTAAGGGATTAGTATAAATAAATTGA
>CAZEXO010000306.1:0-4442 GCA_964516545.1 uncultured Melioribacteraceae bacterium | reverse complement strand
AAATGTAAAACCAGTTTTGTCATTTGATGATATTAATTTACCTCCATCACCACTATGCCTAATTCTTTTGGGGTGATTTAATGCAAGAGCTTTTAGCTCACCAGTTACCATACAAACTCCTGCAACAGAATCCTGAGCTTCGCAATACTTTTGCCAGCTCTCGAAAAGGGAATGATTTTTCCAGCATCTTGTTTCGTTTACACCAGGAATTTCGACTTTCCACCGAACCATTAAATCTCCAATTTCTTCATCTGGTTTGAATAATTCTTTCCCTAAGTTACTTAGGTCAGAAACCAAACATTTCTTTAATGTGTAATTATAAACTGCACATACAAATGGATGGTTAAATTCTGAATTGTACCATGCACTAATTTGTGCATAATAATTCTTGAAATATGATTTTTTATCGCCAACATAATCACCCGCACAATACTTAATCATTTCACAAAATGGGTGCGATGGAGGATTAGTTCCCGTTTTTGCACTACTTGATTTTTCAGTGCAAGGCATAATAATTTCTTCAGGAACAATTCTTTCAGCATCAATGAAATTTCCATTTTTGTCTATTCTTACCTCAATATGCGAGTTTTGTAAGGTATGGAATGGAGGCAATAGTGGTTTTTTTGCTTTCCTACCATCAACCGGGATTACCTCTTCAGTTCCGTAACAATTCTCATACGTTTTATAAAGTTCATCAATCCAACTCATACTGTACAGTCCTCCACGCCGGTCTGAAGAACTAATTCTTCGTATTCTGTTTCAACATTTTTAAAATTCCGTCCATCTCTAAAGTTTTTAGCATGCATTGGTCGCACAAATTTCCGAACCGGGCATTTTTCAGGTTGATCAAACTCAACAATGCCTTTTCTCATTACAGGCCACCAAAGGCGTGTTACTAATTCATCCTTTCCGGTTTCATCTGGGTAGTCGAAACCATGGAACATTAAGCCATAGCTAACTTCATCCAAATCATCATATGCACTTACTCCTTCTCCAAAAGTGCAGGGCTCTGCATATCCCTGACAGTCGCGTGTACCGAGAAATATATCCTGCCGACCACCTCGTTCGAGCATGCGTTGGGCTATTTGGAAGTGCTTGCCGTCAACGCGGTCTTTGGCTAATTCCGGCCGGTGCAGGTTCCATGCGAAATGTGCCAGCACCTGATATTCAACATCAACAAGATATGTGTATATGGCAAGGTCATTAAATGCCTTTTGTTTTTTACCAGGCTCCTTTTCACTTGGATAAACTCCCCCTTCATTCAATGGTTTGGTTCCTTTTGTTTGTGTTCGCACAGGTTTCATTACCCTTACTTTGTCAATGTACCAAATGATCGTTGGTTTCCAATAGATTGATTTTACAACACCTTTCAACGCCTCATAGGTGGGAATGTGGTATGAACATCGTTCACCTCCGAGTTTGGTAATGGGGTCGGTGAAAAGGGCATACCTTCCCCAAACCTTAAACTGGATACTGTTTTTGGGTGTTTCCATGTTTTACTGTATTAATGAATCATATTCTTTTACTATTTCGGTGCTTAAACCAAATTCAGGGTGGTAATAACGAGGGTCGGTCAGTACCAACACTTCAATTTCAGGAACTTCCTTTATAGCCCTTTCTTCCCGAAGTTTTTTAATTACATTCGGGAACACATTGACCGTGTAACGTTGTGCCCTTTTAAGTAATTCAAACTGTTGCTCTACTGCAAACTGCGAAAATAAATCAGCTACTATTTCTTGTCCCTTAGTAGAATAAGGTACAACGATACCCTGAGTCGGAGCATCAATCGCATTAAATGCATCAGCTGCTGCTCTAAATGATTGGCGAAAATAAATATCGGGGCCATTGTTATTAATCCTGTAATATTCTCCGACTGAAATACCATTTATGCTTAACAATTCCAATAAATTATCGCTGCGGCCAACATCAACAGGGTAACTCATTTCGGTTGCACGGTTATAAAAATAGTATTGAAAATACCTGTCCATGGTAAGCGGATGAATTACTTCATTAGGTAACGCTGAGTCGGAATGTTTCATCTCATTCAAAATCCTCTCGCTTACTTCTTTTCCAACTTTAATATCTACAAGTGTGTCTATGGATTCCTTAGCCGGATTTATAACATAAACCTTTCCAATATCTCTTAGTCCATTCCGGTTACATCGCCCGGCAGCCTGAGCAATAGAATCTAACCCGGCAACAAAGCGTATTACCGAACCAAAGTCAACATCAACACCTGCTTCAATAAGTTGAGTGCTTACACAAATCAGAGGTTCCTTCCCTAATTTTCCCCGTATCTCCGTAAGTTTTTCCATCCTATGGGCAGGACACATACTTGTACTCAGATGATAAACCAAATAATCGGTCGATTTAGAACAGACATCATATACTGCATGTGCATTTTTCTTAGTATTTACAATTACCAGGCAACTCCCGCTTTCGTTGGCTTGTTCAACAGCCAATGCAGCAATCTCTTCGGTTTCCCAGCCCTGAGGTTTTATCATATTTTCAACTTCCACCCGTTTTAAATCATTAAAAAGGGTTTCAATGTCGGGCATAATTTCATTGGTTTTGTCAAAGCTAATCCTGCCCTTGTTTTCGTCTACGTTATTCAATAATGGCAGGGTAGCTGTACATAAAACTACGCTGCTGCTGCAATGCCTGGTAAGATAGTTTACAGCATTGCAGAACATATGAACCGTTTTTATTGGTAAAGTTTGAATCTCATCAAAAACAATTACCGAATTGGCCAATTGGTGCATTCGCCGGGCGCTTCGGGTACCATTACCAAATAAGGTTTCCAGCAACTGTACACTGGTTGTGTAAATTATTGGGGCATCCCAGCTTTCGGTTAATATCTTGTTCTTCCAGCTTTGTAATTCAGGCATTAGATTCGAGTGATGCTCCAATACAATCCGTCCTTCTTCGTTAGTTTCAGTTTCGAGAATATCGCGAACAACTTGGGCATTTTGATCTATAATTGAAGTAAATGGAATTACAAATATAATCCTGTCGAGTTTGTGTTTCTTGGCATGGTGAAGCGCAAACCTCAAACTGGCAAGTGTTTTACCTCCGCCAGTCGGTACTGTAAGCGTGAATATGCCGGTATTGTCGGACGATCGCTCAAGACAGGCATCTGCAACTATTTTTCGAAGTTTGTCGACCTGATTTTTTATCGAAGTGTCATCAAACTCCTTTAGCTTAAATTCAAGCCTTTCAATTAACAATTTCCAGCTAATATATTCTCCATTCTGTCTTTTCGGAATATATTTTGGATTTTCAAAATTTGCAGTGTCAAGCCTATCTGCATCAATAAGGCAGCTAAAAAGCAATCGTGCCATCAGACCAATTTGAAATTGCGTTTTTATTGATTTCTCTGATTCCTCATGCTGAGCAATCTTCCTCAATACTGACAGTACTCCTCCGAGACTATCCGGATCATTAAGCAGACTTTTTACCTTATCAATAATTTCAGATTCACCAATTTTCAGTGCTTCTTCCAAATGAGTTTTATCGTCAATTTTCGCCATTCGCCTGCCAAACTCATTGTAGCCGTCAATAGTTAGACAATCAATCAACCCCGAATGGTGAGAAGCCACGCACAGTGCTAATAATTGAGCAGCTATTTGTTCCTTAGGCTTTTTGTCCTTAGTAAAGCGCCAAATATACTGAGCTCCTGCAGTTGAATGGTCAATCTTGCCTTTCAGCCCTTTAGAATCGACATAGTCATCTTCATCCTGATTCAACAACCCGGTAGCTGATTTAATATAATTCTGAAAAGATTTACTGTATTTCCCCAGATCATGCAATAAACCAAGTAACTCTCCAACTTTAGACAAACCAATTTTACTGGCATTTTTAGCGGCAATTTCTGAAACTCCGAATAAGTGTTCTTTAACGCTTTGTTCTATTTGATTTTCTCCATCTTTTCTAATATGGGCAATTGGATTCATAATGCATTTTGTTTAACGTCATATTTCCCGGATACTTCTGTTAAATACTCCTTCAATGAATGAGATCCACCTTTATTATTGGCTGAATGTTCAATAAATGACATGATGTGTTGATCAAAAAAACCTAAACAAAACCATATTGTAAGCGCGACTAAAAACCTCTTTTCTTAAGTCCTTATCGATATCAAATATTCATTAATTCCCCAGAAATAGCTCTTAACACAAGGTTCATTATCAATATCTTAATAATTGAACAAGTTAGATAAAAAACGCTTGTTAAGCAAATGTTTCGTTCTGGATTCTTTTGAACAGGAAATAAACTGCAATGAAAAATCTCAAACTGCCGGCAAGAGAATAAATAAGTCTGATATAGTACAACTTAAGTAAATGCTAAAACTCAATCTTCCAACTTACCGATGGCAACATCATGCGGCCGTCAATGGTTTCTGCTGTTTGCGTGGTTTTGTTATACCGGTCCTGAAAAATTAC
>CAZEXO010000305.1:0-4472 GCA_964516545.1 uncultured Melioribacteraceae bacterium | reverse complement strand
CCAATAATGCTTCCGAACATTTCAAAACTACCATTAATTATCATCGCCACAATAACAAAATCAACTACCATCACGAAACTAACAAATATTATCGCTGTTCTAAATGGTGTTGTGAAATTGAATTTAGTGAAATAATTGTAAGAGATTATTGAGAATATAATTGGTGCCGCTATTGCATGAATTATCAATGCGTTTTCCAAAGACATTGTCGCCATTCCGATTCCCATCGTGGCAAAACATAATGCCCAACCTGCAAACACATGTGCCATGATGATGATCCATTTACTTTTTGTCATTTATTTTCCAGTTTCTTCATTTGCAGAATTGTGTACGACATTAAGATGATATTGTTGTTCTGCCCTATGATTTCTATCTTTCCACCATGACAGGTGTTGTTTAATAGTGTCCTGCTCTTTTTCTAAATGAGCTCATCTGCATCTTGTACTCTCATAAATTTATTCTTAACCTTATTTTTTTCTTACTCTTAATCCTAATCTTACTCTTAATCGTACTCTTACTCAATTACTCATTTCCATTATTCAAAAACTCTGCGTCCGAAATTTGTACACTGCCATTATCCGAATGAATGCGTATGACATGAGCATATTAAAGATGTTTTGTTATTTTTGCTATACTTGTAACAATTGTTCTAATAGTTCAGTACTTTTTATTTTTATTTCACGCTCGAAAAATGTTTTGCCTTCAGAAATTTCTTCTTCAGCGAATCCAAACCATAATGCAAATCTCTCAATAAACCTCGTGCGATATACGGATTCTAGTATTGAACGCTTATCATCATTATATTCAATAAATGCGGGAAAAGTTGAGAAGTATAAATCGGTATAATATTCTATATCCTTTTTTTCTTTTCCGTATTTACTTAAAAGATCCAAGCTGTATAAAAATCCTATTCGTCCAAGATTTTCATCCTCGTATCTGTCATTGTATGCCCAGTTAAATTTTGATGTAAAGGTTTTCAGGAATTCATAAAATATCTCAGGATAATCATCATTGTTTAATAACGATTCGCATTTTTTTGTTAGAAATAAGTAATTGTATTTTTTCCCGATAAGACCAGCCATCTTTAGAACAATCACTGTGTTATGAATAGCAATCCAATCCGTTTCAGTTCTTAGCTTTGTAATTCCGTTATCAATCCATCTGTCGGGCAAATATCTTTTAGCGTAGATATTTTTAATAATGGTTGGAGGAAGATTTCCCTTTTGAGTAAGTTTTATTTTGTCTGATTTCAATAATAATAAAAGCTCTGTTATGACTTTCATTATCGGACATTTATCAAGCAGTGTTTCTTTACTCAGCTTATTAATTTTAATTGGGCTATCCTCATCAAAAGGATAATAAACTATTTTATGCAATTGAAATGGAGTAAATCCTTCGCAATCCGGAAGAGGAGTGTTATTGTAATCTAACATTTTTAATACTTGCCAATTTTCTAAGTTACCTGATGATTTCTATTTTTATAAACTTAGTTGTCGAACTATTTAGAATAATAATCCTATTCCATACTGAGTAGGCAATAAGAATAAGTAATATCTAAACGAGCTGACTACACCGTTCAGTAGACTGATAAGTAAAGATCAATTATAACAAAATATTCCGATTCCTTAACAGTAAGTCTTGAATTATTTTCCACAGAAAAAATTTTAATCGTCACATCCTGTTAATCGCCGGATGACTGTTCTCCGACTTCATTTTGCCGACAGTTATAATTTTTACTTGTTCTTACAGAATTTTATTTATTTGCCCTTACCTCTAATTTTTGTCTTTGCCATATCTTAGCGTCACAATAAACTTACCGTTCTCTTTCCCGGGGATAACTTTTATGTCCAGTCGACCAAGCACTTCTGTTCCAACACCAAGATCAGAGAGCTTTTCGGAAACAGTTGGTTCATCACCCAAACCAATTACCTGTTCTTTTGTTAGTTCACCAATCCACATATTCGGACCGAAAGTATGCCTTAATTTGTATTCGCCTGGTACGATGTTTTCAAATACATACTCATTTATTCCTTCAACAATCATTTTTCTGCCGAGCATTTCATTACCGCGGAGTAATTCAATTTCAGCCCCGATACCCATCGTCTCTCTGGTCTTTGCCTCAAAATTTTCAGTACCGTTATCAAATGCCTCCACCTCAAAATAATATTTCTCATCACGGTTAAGACTGTGAATAGACAAGGCATTATCATCATAAACCAAAAAGTCGTTATAAAGTTTGTCCGGTTCAATTCCATAACGAACTATATAACCGTCCGCTCCGTCAACTGGTTGCCATAGTAATTTTGCGTTGCGTGTATCTTTGGGATCGCGCACTACAGTTACATTTTCAACCTTTGTGAATTCAGCTAAATCAGGATTTCCGAAAACCCGCAAATCCTTTACTGCAAACATTCCGTTTTCAGGAGTGAAAACATTAGTCACTTTTACATACCTGGCTTTTTCAGGTTCAGCAAGTTCAGTATAATCATGTTTTACGTCGGCAGTATTTTTACTCTTGTCAACCAGCTGCAACCAGTTTTTATTGTCCACTGAAATTTCTACCTTGAAAGACTGATATTGTTCAAGTGGTTCCGGCATTCTAAAACCTCTGCTCATATCAACTTTTACTCCATGCTGGTCAAAATTAATCTGCAGGGCATAGATGTCGCATATCTTTCCAAGATCAACGGTTATGTATTCTCCGGCTTCACCGGATTGTGCAGCCCAGTGAGTAAGGAAATTCTCATCAACAGCATTCGCAGCTTCAAATCCTTTTAATGCTGAGGACACTTCAGCATATTTATTTTTGGATAAAAGCATCCATCCCGTAAAATTGTTATTCACTGCATCTTCTTTCACACCGGGATAATATTGCGGGTAATCTCCGAATTCCGTATTTGAGTGCATTACACCCTGAGCATCAACTGCGGTCGGAAATAATGCAAGCTCGGCTGTACCTCTTATTCCCTCGCCATACACTGAAGGAACCATGGCAATTGTCCACAATTGTCCGTTCTTATCGTGGAATGTACTGCCATGCCCTGTACCGACAACAAATCCTGTTGTTTTAAATGTTAGGGGATTGTGAGGTGAATACTTAAAGGGACCCATAGGATTATCCGAAACATAAACGCCGTGGGAATATGTAGTAAGTTCAAGTCCTATTGCGGCATATTGCAGATAGTATTTGCCATTATGTTTCACCATCCAGGGACCTTCAATCCATGGATTCTCTTCAGGTAAATAATCACGGTAGGAAAAAATCGACCATATTACATCTTCAGGTCTTCTGCGTTCGAAGCCGTGGGATTTATAGTCACCGAAAAATAAAGTAACAGGTTTACCTTTTTCTTTGAATCCGTTTTCCGGGTCGAGTTCAACAACCTGAAAAGGTAATATTTGCGACCAGCCCCAGTACATATAATAACGACCGTCATCATCAATAAACATATCCGCATCACCGTATTCGCGATCATAATAACCCGCTTCTTTCCAAACACCATTCTTGGGATCAGTGCTGACCCATACATCCCTCCGGGTTTTATCACCTGAAACAATTAATCGTTTACCATCACTTACAGCAGATGGACAACCGCCCGGTAAATCCGGCGCGTCGACATATTTCCAGTCTCTCATATTTCCGGAATACCAATATCCTTTTAGACCGGTAATAAAAAGGTAATAATCATCCTGATGAAGAACAACGACAGGTTCACCTGCACGGCGTGCTCTGCCTGTTCCGAAATCAAGTGTAATAGGATTACAGAAAGTTAAAGGTTTGTCAGATAATTGAGGAGAAAAACTCTCTGTTTTGTCCGACTTGTCCGAAGCAAATGAGAATATGCTGCAAGTAAGAAATGTAACAACTACTAGTTTAATTGATGTTATTAGTGTCAGTTTGTTCATGATAATATCTCGACATAGTTAGCAGATGAATTTTTGTTTTATTATAAAAATACACAATTATACTTAGTATTCTATAAAAATCATTTTTGCATCTGAAAACCGTTTACAGATTTTTGACCAGACTATCTTTATTGAAGTCAATTAGCCCTAATGGATTTAGTGGAACGGATTTGATTATTATTTATACTGATTGTTGTAATAACCAATTGATGATGTCTTCTCTATTCGTAAACCAGCGTTTTTTATCGGACATGAAAAAACTATTATTATCGTTTAACATTGTCATTAACAAAGTAATGTTTTTAAATTCCGGCTCAAATTTTGCGCGGGATATTTTAGCTAATACATCGTGAACTCCCGGATTATCTTTCAAATATATTTATGAATCTATGAGGATGGCATAATATTTCATTTTGCCTCTGATACTTTACAATATAACAAATACTGGTTTATTGTCAACCCATAGAATTGTTATAGACTAATTAGCTTTTAAGCTGTTTATTAAAATCCCGGCGTAAGTCAACAAAGCCGGATCAAAATCCCGGGAAGGCAGGTTTGCCCGACTT
>CAZEXO010000304.1:0-4493 GCA_964516545.1 uncultured Melioribacteraceae bacterium | reverse complement strand
CGCCCTGCGCAACCATTTGAGCAATAACTATTTCCTGTTGATCGCCTGCGGCTAGTGTGAATGGACCTGATGACATACCAAAACGTCGGTCAGCAGCAGGTTTTACCATTCCATCAAGATATCCGGTACCGGCAACCGGATCGCCTGAAAGCGGAAAAGATGTTACACCACCGCCTAAAGATTCAGGAATCGGGAATAATTCACCGGTTGTAGGCATTCTTCCTTGTAATAAATTATAAAAATAAAGAGTACCTGTTTCATAGTTATCAAGATCAGGATCTGAGTATGCTGTACCGTTTTCATTAACAAAATAATAGTAAGCGGTCATACCCAAATTTCTCCAGTCAGGAACTTTCTGACCGTTAACAAGAGCTGT
This sequence comes from uncultured Melioribacteraceae bacterium, assembly GCA_964516545.1. Lineage (GTDB taxonomy): Bacteria > Bacteroidota > Ignavibacteria > Ignavibacteriales > Melioribacteraceae > JAHISV01. The sequence goes on along the minus strand of CAZEXO010000304.1, from coordinate 4,117 downwards.
ATCACCAGGACTTGGGACAATAGGACCCTGGAAAAAGTCATAACCTGGAGCCGGAACACGTTCACCGTAAATATTATCAATTGAATTAGCGTTGTAAGCAAAACCTAATGATAAAACAGTATCGCAACCGGCAAAGTCATCGCCTGCATTACCAACATCAGGGTCGTTCCACACGCCAACATAAAAATTGGTGTAATCATCAGCACCCTTGTTAAGCAGATTATATTTTTTGAATATCATATTTCCAAGAGGTCCTGTTCTGCTGTAACCCCAAATGGTAGCATGCATTTCAATCTGTTGTGCTGGTGAAGCATAAAATTGCATTGATTTTTCACCATCAGCAGCATTAGCAATAAAATAAATTGTCTGATCGGCGCCAGGGAACCCTGGAATATCTTCGCCAAGATCATAAATGCCGTTTCCATCAGGATCAGCATCATAAACTCCGTTACCGTTTACGTCAGTGTAAGGAGCGCCGTCTTGCCATGGCCATTGATCCCAGTCCAATCTGTATTGAGCGCGAATTGCTGCTTCGTCGCCGCCTTTTTCATCATCTAAGATTTCTGATGACATTGAACCGGTAGCATAATCCGGTCTTACTCTGAACATTCTGCTATCTTCAGGATCTTGTCCTATTTTGCCGTGAACAAGACCTGACGGGAAGGTAGAACCACCGAACCGGACTTCACCGTTGATAACGCCACCCCAGTTAAATCCAGATTCGTAAACGGCAAATTTATTACTTCCTTTCGGATACTCGAAACCCGAGTTATTTCCGTCAACATCAGCTCTGCCATCTGCATAAATAAATGTGGAAATATTATTCACATTAAATTTATATATAGATGGGTCGGCGTCCACTTTACTAAGTCTTCCAAGTACAGACTAACAGCCCGGAGATAAGGAATAAAACGCTCATGTACTTAAGTATTTTATTCATATTAAAAACTCCATCATTTTTTTTTAATTCAATATTTTTAGTACTCAAGTCTAACACCTAAGATAATCTGTCTCGGAACATCATATAAATAATTGCCAGTTGCATTCACATAATCAGCCTGATTACCTACAACGAATTGTTTGTATGCATCAACATATTTTTCGCCATATTCCTCAACTCTGCCTGCGGCGAGTCTCGGATCTTGAAGCACACCGTCATCATTGGCAGTACCAGTTCTCAACCAAACGTTGACAACATTATCTGCATCCAGCAGATTAACTACTCTAACATAGATGTTAGCAGATAATTTATCCCAAATCTGGAATGTTTTATCCAGTCTTAAATCAATTTGGAAAGTTGATGGAGTAGTAGATTCATTTAAAGGCTCTACAGGATATCTACCACGTGTGTCATTTTCAAGGTCAACAACACCATCACCGCGTGTATATGGGTGACCGCTTGAATATCTGATAAGCAATGAAGCGCCAAAATCATTCAGGAATGCAGGACCGTCATTCGGGCCAAATCTGTAATCTAAATTGGCGTTTGCTCTTAATGAATTATTATTATCAAGAGGAGCTATATTTTTTGGATAATAAATTGTGTTTTCAAGTGGTGCGCCTACTATACCGGTATTTGAATAAGGATTAGATCCGGTGCCTCTGGCATCCTGAAAAGCTACAACAGCGTTTGCGGCCAGTCTGTTGAATCTTCTCATGTTAAATTGAATTTCAACACCTTTGGTAGTAGCATAATCGCCATTTTGAAGTGTGTTATAATTACGGATAACCGAACCTGCTTCAGTTGGTTGTTCAGCAAAAATAACCTGATCTTTAATATCTCTGTAGTATCCGGTAATGTCGAAAGACATGTAATCATTAAGCTGCTGAGTAAAACCTAATTCGTATTGAGTTGTTCTCGTAGGACGAATATTTTTACCTCTGGCTGCTAAGAACGCGTATGATTGTCTGAATTCGTATGATTGTCTGTCATATCCCTGATACATATCCTGCAATCTCGTTTGTTGAACGAATTTACCGAACTGAGCATGAAATACTGTTCTGTCGGTTACAGGGAAAGATATACCAACACGAGGACTTACTGCACTGAATGGTTCAACATCCTGCCATCCGGTTTCAATCAATTCACCGGTTGTGGCGTTAACGCCTAATGTCGGTCTCGTAGGATCAATCAGTTCTTTGTTATCAACATCGATATAATCATATCTCAAACCAACGTTCAGAATAATGTCTTCGAATTCTATTCTGTCTGTTAAATATGCACTTGCAAATACCGGTTTGTGAGGAGCATTCCAGCCTTCATCATCAACCGGGTTGCCGTACATATCATAACCATATGAATCCAATCCGTAAAGATTCAATAACCTTGCTTTTATTTGCTCTTCATTCAATCCGGCATATTGAGGATTGCTAATTGCCTGATTTAAGTTGGATGCAAGCGCAGTCTGAGTAGCTAAAGCTAATGCCCAGCGACGGAGAGTTTGTTGTTTATATTCGCCGCCTATTTTAATTGAGTGAACTTTACCTATCATCCAATTGAGGTTACCAGCGAATAACATTGTACTTTGATCGCTCAATTGATAACCGGTAGCTACTTCATTTGCTGCATCAAATTGCCAGCCATATACAGTTGGCTGATATGGAAGACGATACCGTCCAAAACGGTTATTTTCAATTTCATATGGAGTTCTTTCAAAATTCCAGCCGGCTTCAGCGTTGGCCACTGAATCACCATATGCCCAATAATTATTCTTCAAATAAGGATCCTGCCAAGTGATATTTGTCCACATGTAACCGCCCGATATTTCGTAGAACATGTTCGGACTTAACACATGCGTGAGTTTAAGGTTAACGGCGCCATTGTTTGTTAACTGTTCACCTTCTCTAACTCTGGTCATATCATAAAGTTGATCAAATTGGAAAGGATCTTGTTTTTGATATGTATATGTTCCCGATAATCTTAACAGAATCGGTTTAAGATCAGCGGTGATAGTACCTGCTACCATGTAGCGGGCGCGTCTTTGCTGTTGCCTTGGTCCGCCGGGAGCAACGAGATAAACGCTGTCTCTGCTGGCTTGACCAGTATTAACAATAGGACCAACATCTAATCCGGGCCAATCCTGAGGATTTCTGTCTCTGTTCCATGTATAGTTACCATTAACAAAGAATTTAAATCTTTGGTCAAATAACGGACCGCTGAGAACGCCGCTTATTTCTTCGTAGCCGTAGCTATAAGCGCCTAATGTTTTCTCGCCGTTATAAGCATCTTCACGGCTTTTAAAAGTTATATTATCAGTTTGATACTCAAGAGAAGCTTTCAAAGCAGCGCCGCCGGATTTTAGCTGTTGACGAATAATACCGGCATTTGAGCCTCCAAATTCAGCAGTGTAACCACCAGCCTGAACCTGAATTTCTTCTAAAGCGTCTTGAGAAATAGTTACAGCGTTACCACCATAATAAGGATCGGTAACTGAAACGCCTTCGAGATAGAAACCTACTTCATCGTTTCTACCGCCACGGATGGTTACGTTTCCATCCTGAACAGTAACGCCTGCCTGAAGTTGAAGTATGTTGTTAACGCCTCTTACAGGAAGAGCTTCAATGTCTTCACTTGTTGTCAAGCGGACGGCATTTGTAGCATCTTTCTTAATTAAAGGTCTTTTCGCTACAATTTCCACTGTCCCAACCTGTACATCTTCACTGGGAAGTTCGAAGGAAATGTAAGTTGTCAAATCTGCATTTACGCGAACTTCTGTCATGGTGATTGACTGGTAACCGAGATATGAAGCTCTCAGTTCATAGGTACCAGCCTCAAGGTTTAATAAGAGAAACTCACCATTTGCGTCAGAAGCCGCACCTGCACTGGTACCAATAACAATAACGTTGGCACCTATCAGGGCCTCTCCTGTCTGCAAATCAACAACAGTCCCCTTAATTCTGCCTTTAGTACTTGCCATGAGGAGCGCCGGCACTAACGACAGCATTAATAATAAGTAAAAAATCTTTCGATGCATATTATTCTCCTTTTGTTAATTAATATGAAAGGGCTTGAGAATCCTAAAAAAAATATCAATTCTTTGTCTCTTTCACCTCCTTTTGATATCCCGCTTAAAGGTTTAGAAAATTTATTTTTTTTGCTTGCTTACCTGAAAATTTT
>CAZEXO010000303.1:0-4505 GCA_964516545.1 uncultured Melioribacteraceae bacterium | reverse complement strand
GGCTGATAGGTCGGCATTAATCATGTAGTTTAAGCCAAGGTCTAACTGTGCGCCAAATACCTCGGTAGAATACTTTATTTCATTATCCGAGTCACTGAAAAACATATAATTATATCCCACAGCCGCGCCGATTTCCAGGTTAATTCTGTTTACCCATATTTTCTTGGATAGCCCGAGATTAACAGTTAATAGCAGCGGAGCAGTTACATCAGTCCACGAGGGTGTTTCAGCATTAATCATTGCAATTCCCACATCGACATTGGCAAACAACTGACTAACATTTAAAAGTTTTGCCAGGTTTTTCTGTAGTTGTAAATTTACACCATAAGCATCTTTAACGTCTTCAGTAAAAAAGCCGTTCCAGTCAGTGAATTTTAAGTCGACCTGTGAAAAAAGTGGTCTGATTTTCAGATCAATTCCAAATCTCGGATGCTCTGAAAGCAACATTCCGCGTTGTGGTCTGTTTCCATAATATTGAACAAACTTTGAAGTTGCATTTTCGTCAAGTTCGTTATTTCCCACATGAGCTGTTCGGAAGAAACCTTGAATTTCTTTAACCTCTTCGCCTTCATCATTAATTATGTTATCAATAAGGAAGTAACCATCATCAAGAGCCACATCTTCTTTAACTCCGATATTAGTCTCAATCGTGCTTCCGCTTACTGATAAAACTTCACCGCTAAGACTAAAGTCGGCAATATCTTTCATTGCCACTGCCAGATTTTTCGCCCACGTATCAACAGCAAGTAATTTCGCGTAAAGAGAGCCGTCAACTTTTCTTGTTTTCAATTCATAACTTTCGCTTGTTGTTGCAGTTCCTGAGCCGCTTGATACATTTGATGTGTCGCTTACAAGAATAATTTTATCAAAAGTCATATCATCATTATATAAAAGCCGATACCAAAGTATATAACCTGAAATATCAACCGATAAACTTGAATTGCTCAATTTCTCGCTATATGAGGTTACAACCGGAAGATAAATATACCCGCTGTTCATCATCTTCATAATTGTTTCACCGGTTACACCTGAGCTGTTGAATTGTTCAACAAGCGCTGATAATTTATCTTCTTCATTCAGATTTTCCTGCGCGCGTAATTCAGCAGCTTTGGTTAAGATAGAAGTTATTTCCGGGATGACAGTTGATTCAAGTTTTTCGGCTACTTCTTTTGCAGTCATCACTTTGGGTGACAGGCTGTTTCTGAAATCCGTAACAGATTGCGAAGAAATTTCATCAACATAAAATCTTGGAGCTTCGATACGCGAGTTCAATCGGTTTTTAATTATTTCATCAACCTCATTGGTAACCTGCTGATAATAAACAACAGTATTCAATGACGTAATGGACTTTTTCTTATAATTTCTTTCCTGTCCAAAAGTTGTTGAATGAATCAAAAAGACAACTGACATTAGGATAAAAAGTACAATTTTGGTTTTCATAGTGCGATCCCTGGTTATTTTTAGATTTATAATTATTTGTATTCATGCATTAAGAAGTTCACAAATAAGTTGCCAGCCGTTATTTTATATATAATGAAGTCTGTTTGCACAATTTCTCTGAAAAATTTCACAAGATTTTTCGTTGATATAATGTTAATACCAGGTAATCGCAAAAATGTTTTAAAGTTGAAGCCTCTCATTTTCAGAAGGAAAATAAGGAATTCCTCATAAACTTCCATCAGAATTCATTCTTCAATTATCTTTCCAAAATTTGTTAACGCTTGTTACGGACTTAAGCTGCTTTTTCATTAAGAACATAGAGTTGACGGAAAGATTAATTTACTGTGTTTTGTAGCTGACTTTTTCTTTATTTTTATTCACCGGGATGTTATAATGATTTTTTTGAGAACTTACTCTCTGTAATAATTTTCTGTTTTCATTCCATTCCAGATCGGATAGATCACAAAAAAACAGCAGTTTGTCTGAAAAGTATATTTTGAGATAATAAAGTTGCAGAGGATTTATGAAATCGATTATCGGGTTTTTACTAATACCGACAATGCTGGTTTTCGCGTCATCAATTACTACCTACCAAAAGACCGAAAAAGGAATCATCATTGAATTGAAAAAACAAAAAACCACTGAGTCAAAGTTACTCTTGGTTGAAGTACTAGATGAGAAAATTGTTCATGTTATCGCCTCGCCGGTTGATTCGTTATCTTCCCGTCCAAGCCTGATGATTAAAGAACAGAATTTGCCTCCTGTAAAATGGAATGTGACAGAAAAAGAGAATGAAATTATCATAACCACATCAGAATTAAAAATAATCATAAACTCTGTTAACGGTGCAATAAGTTTTTTGAATGCGAACGGTAATTCTCTTTTAAGTGAGAAATCTTCCGATGGAAAGATTTTTACCTCTACAGAAATTCTTGGCGAAAATACTTTCAACGCACAGCAATTATTCGACTCACCCGAAGATGAAGCATTTTATGGATTAGGCGCACATCAGAATAATGTTTTCAATTACAAAGGAACCGACGTTGATCTATGGCAACTGAATATTATTAATGCAGTCCCCTTTCTCATTTCATCCCGTAATTACGGAATTTTATGGGATAATAATTCGCAAACTAAATTCGGAGACATACGGAATTATCAATCACTTTCATCCTTAAAATTATTTGATAAAAATGGCAATGAAGGAGGACTTACTGCTGAATATTTTAAAGACAGTAATTTTCAATCCCTTTTTACTTCCCGCACTGAAAACAGAATTGAACATGAGTTCATTGATGTAAACGATGATTACCCCGAAGGTTTTTCGGATAATGTTGCCGCAATTCGTTGGAGCGGTGAAATTGAATGTAATGAACCCGGCATTCATAAGTTCAGATTATATGCTTCGGCTTATGTTAAAATGTGGCTTAATGATGAACTTATCTGTGATTCATACCGACAAAACTGGTTACCCTGGACTTACATGCCGCGCCTCAACATGGAAGCCGGTAAAAAGTATAAAATAAAAATCGAATGGATTCACATGGGCGGTTACATCGGATTGAAATACCTAACCCCGGAAGATGAAATTTATAAAAACTGTATCTCCCTTTGGTCTGAAGTTGCCGATCAGATTGATTATTATTTTATTCATGGAAATACAATTGATAAAATAATTGAAGGATACAGAACGATCACCGGCAAAGCTCCGATGATGCCTAAATGGGCAATGGGATTATGGCAATGCAGAGAACGTTACCGCACTCAGGATGAATTGTTGGAAGTAGTAAAGGAATTCAGAAAAAGAAATATTCCTCTTGATAACATTGTTCAGGATTGGTTTTATTGGCCGGAAGATAAGTGGGGCGACCATGATTTTGACAAAGATCGTTTTCCGAATCCTGATGAGATGATTAAAACACTTCACGGAAAATTAAACACGCAAATTATGATTTCGGTTTGGCCGAAATTTTATATCAACACTTTGAATTACAAAAAATTTGACGAGAATGGCTGGCTATATAAGCGTAATATTGAAAAAGGTCAGCGCGATTGGGTGGGTCCGGGTTATATTTCAACTTTCTACGATCCTTATGATATTACTGCCAGAGAAATGTACTGGAAATTAATAAATGAAAAACTTTTCTCGAAAGGTATTGATGCATGGTGGCTTGATTCCACAGAACCTGATATTCAGTCAAATCTTTCCCGCGAAGAAATAAAACTATTAATCGGACCAACTGCTCTTGGTACGGGCGCGCGGTATCTCAACAGTTACTCGCTGGTTAATTCTCAGGCTGTCTACGAAGGTCAATTAAAAACTGACCCAAACAAACGAGTTTTTATATTAACCAGATCAGCGTTCCCAGGTCAGCAAAGATATTCGGCTGCAACATGGAGTGGTGATGTAGCATCACGATGGTACGATCTCAAAGCTCAGGTTCCCGCCGGATTGAATTTCTGTATATCGGGTTTACCTTACTGGACAACCGATATCGGCGGTTTTGCCGTTGAACCGCGTTTTGAAAAACCGAACGCCGAAGATTTGGAAGAGTGGAGAGAGTTGAATACACGTTGGTTTCAGTTTGGCGCGTTTTGTCCGCTGTTCAGAGTTCATGGTCAGTTCCCCTATCGTGAAATGTTTAACATCGCGCCTGAAGATCATCCGGCTTATAAAACTATGCTGGCTTATGATAAATTGAGATATCGTTTGATGCCGTATATTTATTCTTTAACCGGCGAGGTTACACATGATGATTACACCATCATGCGTGCTTTGATTATGGATTTTCCTCATGATAAGATTACAAAAAACATCGGCGACCAGTTTATGTTCGGACCAGCAATACTTGTTAATCCCGTGACCGAATATAAAGCCCGTTCACGTTCTGTTTATCTTCCTCAGGGAGTAAATTGGTTTGATTTATATTCAGGAACTTCTTTTGAGGGTGGAAAAATTATTGAGTCGCCGGCTCCTTATGAACAAATTCCTCTGTTCGTGAAGGAAGGTTCGATCATTCCCTGTGGACCTGAAATTAATTACACAACAGAGAAACCCGCTGATC
>CAZEXO010000302.1:0-4577 GCA_964516545.1 uncultured Melioribacteraceae bacterium | reverse complement strand
TTGCAAAATATAATGGGCGGAGCGTTTATTGATGTAGGCACAGCCTGGAATGACAATAAAGAATTGAAATTATTCAGAAAGAACGATTTCGGAAACACAACCACCGAAGACTTATTAATTGGCACCGGGGTTGGAGCGAGAATTGCTTTCTTTTTCCTTTGGAAATTTGACGTAGCCTGGACCTATGATATGATTAATTTTTCCAAACCACGTTATTACATATCAATAGGAATGGATTTTTAAAATCCCGCCTCAGCGGGATTTTATTTACCTTCCCTCGAAACTTTTTCAGTAGTATCTTTTTTTGCTTTTGATATCTGAGAGTTGGAATTTTTATAATCAGTCTGATAAAAACCACCACCCTTAAAAATCGGAGCTGACCCAGAACCGATTAATCTTTTTAACTCACCCTGGCAGACCGGGCATTCTTTAAGAGGTTCATCTGTCATTTTTTGAAATTGTTCAAATCTGTGGTTGCAAACCAGACAAACATAATCATAATTAGGCATTATCTTCTCTTCAATAATTATTCGAAAGTAAGTCTATAAAAATATCCAGTATTCAAGAAATTTCAAAACAACCATTTCATAACATTAAAAAAAAGTGTTATTTTGAAAACAAAAAAACAGGTACTGATGTGATGAAATTTCACCCCTTTTGGATTCCGTGCTTAATTTTATTGATTACAGTTAGTTGCATTAATTATGAACAAGTAACTGTAATTAAAAAAGACGGATCAGGAGAAATGTATATTCATTATTGGATGAAATGGAATTCATCTGAAGACTCAACTGTGATTTGCAGCGCTGAAATTTTCCAACCTGATTCGATAAATACTGAATTCAATAAGTCATTCATAAATATAAACAGCGTTGAAGTATATAAACAGAAATTTGACAGTACAATTCACGCCAAAATTGAGGTCGAATATGTACATATCGACTCTTTAAATAATACAGATATTTTTTATCTGTCAAGATTTAAGATGGTTGATGGTCCAAATGAAACAAAAATATTTTCTCAATTTGTTCCACCGATTGTGCAGGGATTCGGTTCAGATAAATCACCGCAGAATTTTCAATATACATATTACCTTCCCGGAAAGATTCTTAGCCATAATGCCGATGAAATTGATCGTAACAAATTAATATGGAACATTAAAAGTGATCAAATAGGAACCGGAAAATTTTTAAGCGCAACATTCACACCGTTCAGATTAAAGGAGACTCCGGATTGGGTTTATTACTGTGCTCTCGGTGTGTTTTTAATTGTGATTATATTTTTATTCAGCAGAAACAAATAATATAAACATTTATAATCTATAATCGATGAGATTGACATACCTGAGACAATTCACTATATTTTGATTCTTTATTAAGAAATTCTGGTCTTTACGGAATGCAGCAAGAAGCTCCAATAATTTTTTCGGGAAATTCAAATCCAAATCTTACACAAAAGATCTGTGATTATCTGAATATTCCTATCGGCAAGATGGAAATGAAAAAATTTTGCGATGGCGAGTTATGGTTGAAGTACAAAGAGAATATCCGGGGCAGGGATGTTTTTATTGTTCAGCCAACTCAACCGCCTGCGCAGAATATTATGGAATTATTAATAATGATTGACGCTGCAAAACGCGCGTCAGCTAAAAGAGTAACTGCTGTTCTGCCATATTTCGGTTATGCCAGGCAGGATAGAAAAGATCAACCGAGAGTTGCTCTGACTGCAAAACTTGTTGCTAATATTATAACAACTGCAGGCGCTGACAGGGTAATCACGATGGACTTGCATGCTGCTCAGATTCAGGGATTTTTTGATATCCCCTTCGATCACCTTTATGCGTCATCGGTTTTTACACCCGTTCTTCGTTCTTTGGCAAATAATCTTGTTGTTGTTTCGCCTGATATTGGTGGAATCAAACTGGCCAGATCTTATGCTCATAAGTTAAATGCCGAATTTGCTGTTATTGATAAAAGAAGACCTCATCACAATATCGCCGAGGCAATGAATATAATTGGTGAAGTAGAGGGTAAAGATGTTCTTCTGGTTGATGATTTAATAGATACCGGCGGCACTTTTGTAGCTGCTATTGATGCACTTAAACAAAAAGGTGCGCAGAAAATTTACGGAGCTATAACTCATCCCCTGCTTTCTGGGCCAGCGGTTGAAAGAATAGAAAACTCGGAATTAATAACCTTATTTGTTTCCGACAGTATTCCTATTGAAGACAAGAAAGAAACAAATAAAATAAAAGTTATCTCTGCCTCTGGATTACTTGCTGAGGCAATAATAAGATCTTGTAGAAATGAGTCTATAAGTTCTCTCTTTGATATTGATAAAGGTTAATAAAAATACAATTTAGTGGAGAATAAACTACAATGGCTGAATTAAGCTTAAAAGCGACAAGTCGCACGTTATCAACAAAAGGCGCCAAGAATAAATTGAGAAAAGATGGATTTGTTCCTGGCATATTTTATTCAACAGAAGTTGAACCGCTTCCAATTTGCGTTTCTGAGATTTCACTCAAACCCTTTGTGTATACTTCGGAAGGTCATATTGTTAGTTTGAGTATTGATGAAAAAGAACCTCAAAGAGCAATCATGAAAGAAGTACAATTTCATCCAATCACTGACAGAATAATTCATTTTGATCTTCTCGGATTAACTGCCGGACATAAGATTACAGTTCAGGTACCTGTACTTTTAGTTGGTGCACCAATCGGAATAAGAGAAGGCGGAATTTTACAACAACAATTGCACAAAATTGATGTTGAATGTTTACCAAAAGATATTCCTGAAAATATTAAAATTAATATTGCCGATCTTCATATAGGCAATTCAGTTCACGTGAAAGATTTGAAAATTGAGAACGCTAAAATCGTAACCAACGATGATGTAATTATTGTTTCTGTTGATAAGGTTAGAGCAAGCGCTGAAAGTGAAACAGCAACCGCTGAAGCCGGCGCAGCAAAAGAACCTGAAGTAATCGGCAAAGGTAAATCTGAAGAAGATGGAGAGTAAACTAAAATTTGCGTGCGATATTAGGGTTAGGTAATCCCGACTTTAAATATAAAAACACACGTCATAATGTCGGATTCACAATTCTGGATATCTTCGCTCATAAACATAAATTAAAAGAGTCTCCCGGTAAGGGAGATTTCTTTTTTATTCAAAGTAGTCTTTTTAACTCCCCATTTATTTTGGCTAAGCCGGTCACCTACATGAACCGAAGCGGGATAGCTGCCCAACAGATTTGCGATCAGTTTGAAATCCCGGTTGAAAATCTTCTCGTAGTGGTTGATGACATCCACATCCCCGAAGGAAAAATAAGACTTCGTAAATCAGGCGGAGATGGCGGGCATAATGGAATAAAATCGATAATCTATCATCTTGAATCAAATAATTTCCCTCGACTAAGATTCGGGATAGGTAAAGATTTTGATGAAGGACTTCAGGCTGATTATGTTCTTAGTAAATTCAGCGAAGAATCTTTTTCCGCGATACAATCCAGCCTTGAACTAGCAGTATCATTAATCGAAGAATTTATTTCAGGTGGTACCCAGTCTATGTTAAATCAGTTCAGTAAAAGTTCAAAAAAAACAATACCTGACATGAATAAAGACGTAGATTAAGATAGTTTCATTGAATTTGCTTTGTATATTATTGCCTTAACCCGGAATACAGGATTCTTTCAGTTTTCGTACTTTCTATGGCAATCATACCAGGAGTCTCCAATTCAACTCGCGAAGATTCATCCTGGTTGATGGCGATATATCTTCTATTTGTTCAGCATTGGTAGGTTATATAGAAATGATCACTATTAAAGCAAATGTAAGAACAATTCATACTGCAAGAACCGGACTGGGCGAGGCTCATAAAATTACCTTTTCTGGAGAACTCAATAATGTGCATAAATGTTGTCCGACTGGAGATAATTGGATTAAGTAGATTTTTTATTTTTAACAGAAACTCAATCATGACATTTTTCTAGTAATAAATTTTTTATCCCGGTTTTTCTCTTTGAGAATCATCCATCGCTCTTTTCGTAAGAACTGTTGGAGAAATACCACAGTTGTTAACGCTAACCTATCCGAAAAAGTTTTGAATGAATACCTGAAGATGATCCGCGAAATCCAACAACAATTACCAACAATATCGGGAATAATGTCGGTGATGTTTACCGGTATAGATGCTGATTTTCTCAAATCTTATCCGAGCGTGATTATCGGTATTATGGTTATTGGCGCAATATTCATTACCTCCGAAATAAAATTATTTCATTTGAAGCTGTTTTTCCTCCCCCACTTATATTTGGAGTTTTTGATGAATTTTCGACTAGTGGCGCTCTTCTGGCAATTTTTAAATCAAATTCCGGTGGTGCATGGGGAAATGCAAAAAAATAGACTAAATAAGGAATTGAGATGAAGAACAACAGGTATTCAACAGGATTTGGACTCTCACAATGCGCCAGTTATCGTTGATATAATCCGGAATCCTTTCAAAGATATATCAGGAGTTCCACTAAAGGCTCACCGGATTAAATGGTGGCAAAAGTTATTAAGCGAAATATTGAATAAT
>CAZEXO010000301.1:0-4594 GCA_964516545.1 uncultured Melioribacteraceae bacterium | reverse complement strand
CTTTTTGCGCGTCAGTCTGTGTGCGTTTCGTAAAATAATCTCTGACGGCAATATTTCCCTGATCGGATGGAGTAAGCGGACTATCGAAATCGCCAATTGTACTCAGTATATATCCCGTCATATCTTTTTCACTTGCCTGATAATTATTGAGAAAATCAGGAATAGCTTTGTACGCCGCTATTGTCTCTTTCAGATTAGGATCCCGGTAAGAAGAAAAATATATTCTTCCTGTTGAATTAAGCCCGCTGAAACCTCCGTAAGCGCCGCCGATTACCCGTAACTGAACATAGAGCCAATCCTGCGATAATATTTTATTCATCACTCTCATTTTGCCGCTGAACTCATAACCCAGTTTTTTGAAATCATAACCCATAATAGCATATTGAACTTTGGAAGCAGTCTTAAGTCCTTCATTTTTTTTCTTCAGCTCAAATTTCCAGGTATGTAGGGAATTGTTTCCCTCAGGCTGGGTAAGTATAAATTTGGTTAACTCAGTTTTATAAAGAGGTAAATCATTCTTATGCGAAGTAACTGAAGCAATTAAATTATCACGGCTGAAAATCATCTCAGCAGCTTTTTTAATATTACTGATGATTGCCTCAGCTTCGGTATCGAATTTCTCTGTCAGATCGGTGATGAACCAGTAATACTCGCTTCCCGATGTCAACTCAATAAACATCCCTTCATTGTTGTAGTAAGAATGATCTCGCTTTAAAGCATAACTGTATCCGTTGTTTTTAACATCGGCATCCAAACGAGCCTGATGACGGGTTAAAACATCTTTCAGACGAACTTTATCTTCAAGAACAGAATTATTCACTATCTCGGCTGTCAATTCAATAAGTTTACCGAGTTTATTATTCATTACTTTTGATTCAACGACAAATTTCGGTATGAGATAATTATCATTGCGATTTTCAGTGTAGGTTGTCAGGAATACATTGAACCCGCCGGTATGCATATTAAGTTCGTTATCCAAATCTCCGTAAGAATATTTTTTGGTGTTCATACTTCCCAAAACCTCGGCTAGCAATCCGGCGTAAGGAATCATTTCCTGAGGAAGAGTGCGGAGATCATACATCATGCGGGTATAAACAACATTGTTGGTGAATTTATCATGATGGAGAAGTTTAACACCCTCAACAGCATTTTCATCAACACTGTACCATTCTGCTTCAGGATTTACATCGCTGAGTTCAAGCATCGGAATAGTTGCCAGCGCTTCCGGTGTATCTTCTTTTTTCTGGTATTCAAGCAACTCGGCAGTTTCTTTTACTAAATTATTAATTTGCTCTTCCGACAGTGAAGCTTTGTAATCAGCAAGTTGTTTTTCTGCTTTGGCATTAATTTCTTTCTCAAGTCCGTGCTGAGGCTGAAGGTCTAATAGCACGGCATGAGAATTATTCAGGAAATATTTTTCGATAACTTCTTCGAGGTATCCCGATTTAATTCCTTCTTTAAGTTCAGCAAGCGGTTTTTCGTACTCAATTCCCATGAAAGGATTATCGCCGAAAAACCATCCGTCAATCAAACCAAAGGCATAACTCAAACCTTTTTGAGCGTCATTCCCTTCGCGTAAAGAAAATTCCATCCGGTTAAGCGTTCCTTCAACAGCTTTTTTGTCAAGACCATTCTTAACAACATCCTGAAGTGTTGTTTTGATTATCTCATAAAATTTTTCTTTATCTCCCGGATTTGCGTTTTGAGCTCTGATCTGGAAAAACACTTGCTGCAGATTGTCGAAATAAGAACTGTAATCGCGACCAATTCCTGCTTGTTGCAACGCGAGACGAATAGGAGCTGACTCCTGATTAACAAGCACATCCGAGAGTATATCAAGAGCAAAAACTAGTTTTGTATCCGTGTTTAATCCTGTTACATAATTGAGAGTTAAAAAAGTCTGATCCTTCGTGTCGGCATCTTCAGTTGTCGGGTAAAACGCCGTGAGATTTTTCATCTGATCAAAGGGTTCCTGAAGCGGCATTTCAACTTTGACGTTTGTGTTTTCAAAACCCGACAAATATTCTTTGTCGATAAACTCAAGTTCCTTATCAAGTTCTGCATCGCCGTATAAATAAATGTAACTGTTTGAGGGATGGTAATATTTGCGATGATAATTCAGAAAATAATCATAAGTAAGATTCGGTATCGATGGGGGATAACCTCCCGATGAATACTGATAATTCGTATTAGGATATAAATTTTTCTGAATATGATAACTGAGTTCGCGGGTCGGGCTCGAATACGCGCCTTTCATTTCATTGTAAACAATTCCGCGGTATTCAATGGGCGCATCTTTTTCCGATAGTTCATAATGCCACCCTTCCTGTTTCAGAATTTTTGGTTCGTTATAAATGCGCGGATGAAAAACAGCATCGAGATAAACATCCATAAGATTGAAATAATCTTTCAGGTTTTTACTCGCTGCAGGATATGCAGTCATATGGTCACCCGTGAATGCATTAATAAAAGTATTGAGCGAGGTTTTTGACAATACGTCAAAAGGACTTTTTACGGGGAATTTTTGTGATCCGTTCAGAACGCAATGTTCCATGATGTGAGGTGTTCCGGCGTCAGATTCCGGATCAGTCTTGAAAGCAATAGCGAAAGTTTTATTAGCATCGTCGGATGCTATTTTAAATAAACGCGCACCGCTTTTCTCATGCCTAAAATACAAACATTCGCCGTTCACTTCTTTCACGAATCTTTTTTCCAGCAAGGTAAATCCATGATAGGTTTTACCTTTTTCAAATTGACTTGCAAACATTGTACTGTATCCTGTAAAAAGAAAAAACAATAGTAACAAAAATAATTTTGTAAGATTCATTAAAAAGCCTCCCGATTAAAAATAATTCTAAAAAAACCGATTTTTAGACGAGTGAAGATAATAATGGTTTAGGAAATTTCCCCACTAAAAATAAAGGGATAGTTTTACGAAAGGCGATTTTCAATACGTATTATTATTCTCCGGGAAAAATACTCCTGTCAAATTCAAGAAACTCAACCGGTGCGCCGTTTTCAAATATCATCGCGACTCTTATTCCTTTCATCGGGGAGGTGATTGGTCCGATTAGTTCTCTTCCTTCAATGGCTGAGTCGAGATTATCAACTTCAAAAGCAAGATGAGGAATTTTTTTTATTATATCCGGTAACGGGCAATCCTTTTCGAAACGCATCCATTCAATTCCGAACTCGCTTGTGTCAAAACCCGACACGTAAAATTTCAAGTCCTTCAGATAAATTTCTCCCGGCTTCGATTCTTCAGTTGGAATACCAAGGTGATGAAACCTCATCCCTTGTTTTGAAATTGCGGAGGGCTGTTCGTGTTCGTTTCTTTGTATTGGAGAAAGTTTGGAAATATTGTTTTTCATTTTATATCCAGTCGGTATTAAACGAAAAAATTATCTTTTGTAATTATATTTGTTGAAAATAGTCGAAACATCACAAGATCTTTGATAATTTTCGTTTACAAAAAAAACTTACACGGAAATTTACCAATCGTAACCATTATTTTTTAACCATTCCTGACAATTTATATCCCCAAGTCGAGCGGCTTTTTGATAGTTCTGGATTTGTTTATCTATATCACCTTTACCATAATATGCATTTCCCAGGTTATTATAAGCATTCGCATAATCCGGATTTAGTTCTATGGCTTTTTCGAAATTCTTGATTGCTGTGTCATAATCACCTTTATTATGATATGTAATTCCCAGGTTATTGTAAGCCTTCGCATAATCCGGATTTAGTTCTATGGCTTTTTCGAAATTCTTGATTGCTGAATCAAAATCATTTTTGTAATTATATACATTTCCCAGGTTATAGTAAGTAAGCGCATTATTCGAATTTAGTTCTATGGCTTTTTTGTAATTCTTGATTGCTGTGTCGAAATCACCTTTGTCTTCATATATAACTCCAAGGTTATTGTAAGCAATCGCATAATCAGGATTTAGTTCTATGGCTTTCTTGAAATTCTTGATTGCTGTGTCATAATCACCTTTGAATACATATACAACTCCCAGGTTATAGTAAGCAACCGCATAATCCGGATTTAATGCAATGGCATTTCCGTAAAACAAAATTGCATTATCAAATTCTTTCCGTTCACCAGCGTCATATCCTTTCTGAACCCAGTCGCTTGCAGATAACACATCTGAGGCAGAAGAATACTTTTTCTGGATTATTAATTTTTCATTCTCGCTTTTGGTTAAGGTTAGTTCATTACGAAGCCTTTCAATTTCGGCATATGCTTCGTCGGCTCTCTTTTTAACCTCTTCAAGTTCTTTAAGTTTATTCTTGTCGTTCGCGATACGGTTTATATTATTAATTACTTCTTCAGGATCAACCGTGATGGAAGCTTTAATGTAATATGTTTCGCCGTTCCATTTCTCATCCAGAATTTTTGTTTCAGTTATACCGGCGGTTATGCTTTGTATCTGGTTTTCCGTCAGTTCAGAATAAATATTATTTTCCTCTCTTTCGGTTATCTTGAATTCACTTTGAATGTAAACGCCGATTTCTTCAAGCAGTAATTTTTTTACCTGATCAAGAGCGATGGCGCGTGAGGTAATTTTGCTGTCCGCTTCACCGGCGT
>CAZEXO010000300.1:0-4604 GCA_964516545.1 uncultured Melioribacteraceae bacterium | reverse complement strand
TTTGTAACTGATTGAGCTTTCTTAGATTTCCATAAAGTCAGAACCATTATAACTCCGGCAAGAAGAAGTATCAAAGTTGGAGTATTTACTTTGCCGGCAAGTTCAGTCATCAAATGATTAAACGGATCAGGTGAATTGAGAGTAACCTGATAAGCGCTTAAACCAGCCAAAGGAACTCCGATAAAATTTACGAGATCATTCGCGGCAAAAGCGAGTGCAAGAGCAAATGTGCCGAGCAGAACAACCGGCTTCAGAATGTTGATTTTGGTGAACCATAATAACAATTGAAAAACAATCGCTGAGAGTAAAAAGACGTAAAACATTACTAACGACATGTTATTTTTTATCCATACGGCAGAATCTTCCGAAATAAAAGTAGCGCCTTTCAGACCCTTCATTAAAATAAAATATGAAATTGCCGTTATGGTGAGTCCCGCAAATACCGCTCCGTATCTTTTAATTCTTTTCTCATAATCGAAAGTAAATATTAATCGTGTGATAAACTGTATTATAGCGCCGAAGGAAAAAGCAATCACAACGGAAATAAGAATCCCGGAAATGATTGTTAAAGCGGATGTAGTATTGATATACGCTAAAACACTATCAGCGCCGACAACCGAAGCATCAAATACTTTGATTGAAGCGACTGCCACTGAAGCCCCCAGCAATTCAAAAACAATTGAAACTGTTGTTGAGGTCGGTAGCCCAAATGTGTTATATAAATCAAGCAGAATAACATCGGTAATCATAACAGCAAGAAATATTGTCATGACATCGGAAAAGTAAAACATCCCCGGATTGAAAATACCTTTTCGGGCTACTTCCATTAAACCGCCGGAAAATGTTGTACCGATTAATATTCCAATGCTTGCAACAATCATGATGATATATCGAGGAGCAACTTTTGATCCGATTGCAGAATTCAGAAAATTAACAGCATCGTTCGCTACACCAACAATTAAATCGGAAATCGCAAGCACAAACAGCACAATTACAGCAATAAAAATTAAATCCATCCTTTTTCTCTCTCCCACCTTTTTCGAAAAGAATAAAAACAAAACAAAATATAATAAGTGGAATTTGGCTGCGAGTAAAATTAAATTACTGTTAAGTTTTCATTTATATTGGAACTTTATCCCTGAATTAAGTTAAATTTTAACCATTGTTGATGTTTACTCTTTTCATGAAATCAATATTCAGATCATTTTTAGTTTATTATAAGCGTCATAAAAATTTATTTGCCGCCATTCAACTTTTGTTGTTTCTATATCTTTTTATCCTGAGCCTTGATCTGATGTGTGAATCTTTAAAGTTGTTCGGTAACGGCTTTTCACAGACATTAATTGCAACTACTACCAATCCTTTTATCGGACTTTTTATCGGCATACTTGCAACATCTGTAATTCAAAGTTCATCGTCAACAACATCAATTGTTGTTGGCATGGTTGCAGCGAATGCACTAACAATCGAAAATGCCATACCGATTATTATGGGTGCAAATATCGGAACATCCGTTACA
Organism: uncultured Melioribacteraceae bacterium; assembly: GCA_964516545.1. GTDB lineage: Bacteria > Bacteroidota > Ignavibacteria > Ignavibacteriales > Melioribacteraceae > JAHISV01. The sequence continues at coordinate 3,085 of CAZEXO010000300.1, read as the reverse complement.
ACATTTCTCGCCGCATTTCCGCAAATCAATCGTGGTTCTGAATTTAAAAGGGCATTTGCAGCCGCCACGGTGCATGATTTTTTTAATATGATGTCTGTAATTTTATTTTTGCCGCTTCAGCTTTATACAAATTTTCTCGGATACACGGCTTCATATCTTGGAAATATTTTTAAGAACGCCGGCGGACTTGATTTTTTAAGCCCGGTGAAAGCTCTTACAAAGCCCATTTGTGTTTTTCTTGCCGATCTTGTTGGTAAAGAATATCCCTGGCTGATGTTAATCATCGCACTGGCTTTATTATTTACTGCTCTCAAATACATGGTTGACTCTCTGAAAATTCTTGTTGTATCAAAGGCAAAAAAATGGTTTGATAAATATTTATTCAAGACCCAGATAAGATCGTTTATCGTCGGACTATTCTTAACTGTTGCTGTTCAAAGCAGTTCAATCACGGTGTCATTAATGGTTCCAATGGCAGGCGCAGGATTACTTACGATCTTTCAGATATTTCCCTATACTCTTGGCGCAAACATCGGAACAACAATTACGGCAATTTTAGCTGCGTTAATTACGGGTAATCCGGCGGCTATAATTGTTGCTTTTACACATTCACTGTTTAATATTTGCGGGCTTATTGTTTGGTGGCCTTTGAAGAAAATTCCTATATTTATCGCAACAAGATTCGCGGAACTTTCTACTAAAAGTAAACTCATTCCTGTTGGTTTTGTTTTATTCACCTTTTTTATTCTTCCGTTGACAGTAATTTATTTCTCAAACTGAGGTAAGAAATGATAAAAGAAATTTTAGCTGTATTCAGAAAAGATACGCTGATGGAAAGGGCATTTCAGAGATCTTACGAAATGCTTCATCTTACTCAGCAGATGTTTCTTGAAGCAAAAAATGTTCTGAGAGAAACCGATACAAATAATCTTGAAATTGACATTGACGACCAGGATTCGGAAGTTAATAAATATCAACGCGATGTAAGAAAAGATGTGTTCAGTCATCTTGTTATTTCGGGAAACGAGCAATTATCAAGCGGACTTGCTCTCATAACAATTATCATAGATATTGAAAGAATAGGCGATTTCACAAAAATAATCGCGGCAATCGCAAAAAAATATAAGGCAAAATTAACCGCCGGCATTTTTGAAGAAAGACTCATGAAACTTGAGCAGGCGATTGACGATAGTTTTAGCCGAACCATCAAAATTTTTGAGGAATCTAACGAAGAAGCAGGTCGGGAATTAATTAAAGAATATAAATGGATATCCATTGAATCCGATGCATTGATTGATTCTCTTATCCAGGAGGAAGACCCGACTATCAATGCCGGATGTGCCGCTGCATTAACACTTTATATCAGATCAATAAAAAGAGTTCATTCACATTTGAGAAATGTTGTTACGAGCGTTGTTAATCCTTTTCACCGAATTGGTTATAAACCCAAAAAGCAAAAAGGCTAACATTGTTTTGAGCACGATAAAAATCAAAAATAAATCTAGTTTGATTACGGGAATGCTGTTAAGCATACTCTTTCTTTTGTATCTACCCGAGTTATTCCAATATCTGCTTTCCATAATCCTGGAAGTAAATTATCATCTTGAATTCATATTCATTGTTCCGGTTGTTACAATTGAGAATACGGTAAACTCTTCATTATTTTCACAAATAACAGTAGGTTTTGTACATTATTTGTATCTCGTAGTAATATGTGAATCAGGCAGTTTTCTTCTCGGAAAAAGTTATGTGGGATTTTACAGGTTCTCCCTCATCATTTTTTTACTTGTCCACGCCGGTTATCTTTTGTTTTATACATTCTTTAACGCAGTCGTTACAATTCTTGAGTTAACAGTTGTGAATGACTGGAAAAATATCTTTATTAATCTGAGTCTAAGTAACCTGCAGTACTTTATAATTATCTTCTTAATAATTATTCTTACGGCAGGATATCTTAATTTACTCAGCAAACGTATTTTAAAATATGTATTTATCCGGGAGTGAGTCATGATTTCGCTGAAAAATAAAACAGTATTTATCACCGGTGCATCTGCCGGAATTGGTGAGGCATGCGCAAAAGCTTTTGCTGCTGAAGGCGCGAATTTGGTTATATCTGCCAGAAGAGTTGACAGAATTAATAATTTAGCTGAAGAGCTAAAAAAAAATCACGGCGTTAATGTTTACGCGTTTAAACTTGATGTTCGTGAAAGAGATAATGTGCTCAAATCAGCCGCTGAACTTCCCGAAGAATTTAAGAATATTGATATTCTTATTAATAATGCCGGACTTGCAAGAGGGCTTGTTGAAATGTATAAGGACGACCCGACCGGCTGGGACGAGATGATTGATACAAACCTGAAAGGCGCTTTGAACGTAATCCACGCTATTGTTCCCGGGATGGTTGAACGAAAAAGCGGACATGTAATTAATATAGGATCAACCGCCGGTCATCTTGCTTACCCGAAAGGAGGCGTTTATTGTGCAACAAAGTTTGCTCTTTCGGCAATAACCGATTCATTGCGAATGGATGTAATTGATAAAGGAATAAGAGTCGGTACCATCGATCCGGGCATGGTTGAAACTGATTTCAGCGGGATACGATTCCGCGGCGATATGGAAAAAGCCAAAGCTGTTTATCGCGGGGTTGACCCCTTAACCGCTGCTGATATCGCCGAAGCTGTTATTTTTATGGCTACGCGTCCTGCAAATGTTAATATCGGTGAAATGATTTTATTAGCCGGAACACAGGCAAACGCGTTTGTTGTTCACAGAGACCCGAATATTAATCAATATAAATAAGTTGTGAAGCAGACTATCAGTCTGCTCATCGAATTGTGATGATACGTTATACTTTGGTAATGTATTGAAAGTCATGCAGACTAATAATCTGCATGACATTCGGAATTCCCCTAAAAAATCACTTCAACATCATCATCTTCGCACTCTTCTCAAAAACCTGCCCGTTATTTCCAATGGCTCTTAGTCTGTAAATATAAATCCCGCTGGAAACCTGTTCCTCATTCTTGTTCCTTCCATTCCAGTTAAATGAATGAGTTCCGACACTAACTCCATCCGATTCAAATGA
>CAZEXO010000299.1:0-4622 GCA_964516545.1 uncultured Melioribacteraceae bacterium | reverse complement strand
CGCGGGAGCTTTCCACACACCGCGCTGATTATCAACCATAGCATAAACACCAGCAATAGCGCCGCTCGGCGGAAGTATGTTTGCACCTTCGTTTACTTTTGAAAGAATTGTTTTGTATAAACCGAATTTTTCAACAAGGCTGTCATCAAAAGTTTTTTCGTAAGCTTCGGCAGTTGCAAGAAGATCGTTAACAGCCGAAAGAATATGTGTAAAAACATCTTTAGCAACGGCAAGAATTGTATCGGCTTTTTCCTGCGAATCAGTTATTGCATCAAGTTCATCTTTGATGTCCTGACTTGAGGTGTCGCTTTTCAACTCATTCGTTGTACCAGTATAGGCGTAAATTGTATTTATTGCCGTAATAACTGCATCCAGATGACCTGTTTCAACATCCTTGAATAAATTTTCGGTTGTTGTAGCAACAGCGTTGCTGTATATAATCAGGTTTTTTGTGTCTTCATATACCTTATTATTCTTTACAATCGTATCAAGGTCTTTCTTCAGTTTGAATTCGGTAGTATCTGTAATATTATTTCTGACCGAATGAATCATCGTGTAAAGAATTTCGACCAAAAATGCAAAGCTTGGTTTAAGAGCGCTACGAACATTTGCAACTGAAGAAATTGTTGTATCTTCATAGGCGTCAATCAGATCGTTATATTCTTCCTTTAACGTGGTGTTGTCTCCGGAAATATTTTGATCGGTTATATCTTTAATTCCGATAGTTGCTGAGTCGCCGTCAATAGCAAGAATACTTGCTCTTAATTCATTTTGGATGAAGCTCTTGATGTCTTCGTCTTTTGTGAGATCTTCGAGTTTGATTGCAGTGCTTGCATTACTTCTCTGTAAAGTCAGATTTCGGTACTTGATATTTTTGTTATAGCTGACCTTCAGCCAGGGCGTGTATGCTGCGCCATACTTAAGATTATTGATTCCGACATTGCTTCTGAAAGTATCCCGATCGGTTTCATGATTATTCTGATCGATTGTGCTTGTGTTGGGAAGATCGCAAAGAACAACCCTGTCCTGAAGTTTTGCAGCCTGCGCAAGAGCCAGTTTTTGAAAATCATAAAGTCCTGTTCCCGAAAGTAAAGTTGCATCGGGTGCAACAATAATAGTAGGTTCGTCCTCTTTTTCAAGAGTGGCTAATCCTCCTAATAATCCTGTGCCTGACGCCGCATCGCCGATTATTGGAGATGTTGTACTGCTGAATTTGCCGACAGAAATAATATAACATTTGCCTCCGCCGTTATCGTAAAATAAACGGATGCTGTCGTACATGTAAAATTTGTTAGACCCAAGATCGACTGAGACAACGCTGTTATTCTCATCGAGCTTGACAGTCGGAGTCATAGAAGGTCCCTCGCCAAAATATTGCTTGTACTCAGCCATCGATTTAATTTTGGTGGGTTTGTTAGTAAGGTTTTCACCATACTTCTCGGCTTTTTCGGTATATCCGATAAAAGCCGGAATTGCTGTTTCAACTTCCGCTACGGATGGAGGAAAAATCGATATCTCCTCTACGTAGACATCGGGTGTTTTGTAAGTTGCCATATCCTCTCTCTTTTAGTTGATTATTATAAGTACACAAATACTTCGGTATAAGCTTTATTTGTATCTAAATCAAATTTCAAATTTTCCGGCGAGGCATTGGGCAAATTTTCGATGAGTGTTGAAACAGAATTTTCCTGACCCTCGAGACGCAGTTTAATCGAGCTGAGAGATTTATCGGAAAAACCTATTTCATTTTCCGATTTAAAAATTGCTACACCCGTTCCGTCTGAAAGCGTGTCTTCGATTACATCATTGAAAGTAGTTGTACTATCAATGAGAAGTTTATTCAGAATCAGATCAGTCTGGTAGCGCGGAATAATTATGTATTTCCAATAACTTGTTCTTTTAGTGAGTTTAATTTCATATGATTTTGATGTGAAATTTTTCCTGAAGATTTCAATAACTCCGAAATACCTGTTCCTGACTGCAAAATTATCTGCATATATTTCTTTGTAGTCGTTTCCGTTTAGCGAAATTTTAAATTTACCTGCTTTCTGATTTTCAAGATCTACATTGTAGATAAAGTGGTAAAGATCATCATCTTCCGGGGATGGATTATCATTCTCTTCAACTATTGCTTTTTTTTGATTTATCTCCACATCTGATGAATCAGTAAGAATAAATTTAAGATTCCTAGATGACGTATCATCCTCAAAAGAAAATCGTTGAGATTTCAGCTCAAGCATATCCTCTGCGCAAAGCGAATCTTCCGAAACATGAAGCACCGACGAATCAACATTTGAATTCTGCCTGTTGGATAGATAAAATATATTAGCGTAAATTTTATCACCTGGTATGTTGGTGAAATTATAAAGAAGAGGATTTTTAAGATGAAGATAAAAATGAAATTTTTCTTCACTCATAGAGATCAGAGCATTACCCGAACTATCAGCAGTGTAATAAACTTCAATTCCGTTTTTTATTTCACGCATAAACATCCTATATCTTTTCATAAGAATGCTGCATGAGACCGAAGGAATAAAAGTAAAATCCGGACACACTCCGTCAGAGTAAAAATCGTGAGTGATTTTTATGGAAAAACACTTTACAACTTTGTTTTCCGGCATTATACCTTCTTATTGACTAAATCCAAAATTTGTAACGGTTCCTGTATACTTGTCGACTGCTTCTCCTGGATCTGAAGCATTCTCACCTTATACATTACAGACGGGAGATAGCGAGTGCCCATCGCACCCCAAAGGTGATTTTGCTGTTCAAAGTCCAGCGTGTAGAGTTCAACAATTAATTTTTCTATACTCGGATCAAGACCGGGAGTGTTGGAATGGGTAAAGACATTAGTACTTTGAAAGAATCTTATTACCGCTGAGAGATAACTCAGACTTGTTGAATATTTTTCAAAGTTGGAGGTTATTAATATGAAGAGATTAATTTTCAGATCCGGATTAATATTTACAATCTTTCCTGAATCATCAGCAAATTTTGTTTTATTAGATTTGAATATTCTGTCTTCTTCGATATTTACGAGTGACATGCATAAGATATCTTTTGGAGTTGAGTTGTTGTTATCTTGTGAAGGTATTTGTTGTAATTGAATTTTTTCTTCGCTTTGAACACTTAATTCAGGTTGTTGTTTTAAAAATTCAAGAATCTTGATTTTAAGTATGTCTAAGGCTTTTTCAATCACTTTCTAAACCTAAAATTTATAAGAAAGTATTAATGCTGTAGGAAGTGACTGGAAATTACTAAATCGAAAACCTTGTGTCAAGTATTAATATCTTCAATATATATTAATTAGAGGGTGAGTATTATCTAGCCATAATTTTAGAATAGTATTGTGCCTAATTCACATATTGCGATTTATCTTTTTTGTAATTCGCTCTTATTACATAGAATATTTAATAAAAAGTTTCTAAGTATCGGATGGAATAGATTTATTCTACATTGATTGCTAGCTCAAAATTTATTATTAGTCTCATTTCATTATTAACTTCACACCAGATGTTCAATGATGTAAATTGCTGTTTTTTTTGATTAATAAGTTTAGAGATAACATCGATGCTGTAATATAAATCTTCGGATTCACTGTAACCTGAATTCATGTGTTTGCGATTCAATAATTTTATATTCGAAAAATTTTCTCTTACAGTTTCAAAAAATACAGGAGCTTTTTCATCGCGATAAATCATCAAATTTTTATCAGCAGTTTTTGTGAAGGCATTAACAATTCCTTCCGATTTGTATAATTCAAAAAACCTATCCACAGGTTTACCGGGAACAGATTCATGTTCACTATGAATAGCCTGCTTTTTCTGCCCAATAGGAAAATGTTTAGTCTCCACTACCCATGGATATTTTTCGTTGTAACCAATCCCGCCGTCAACGATTAACTTCCAGGAATTATCAAACTTTTTCCACAATGATAAATAATGCCCATATGCCGTATAATTTTTACCGCTATCAGAGGAAAGTTTCCATGGACCCGTGGTAAATCCCAACTCTCCTGATTCCGAAACTAAAGCATATTCCGGAAACCAGATTAATTGAGCAGGAATATCTTTCACATTCGCGTACTTTGATTTTCCTAAACTTGGTAAAGGCGTAAAAACCAGTCCGCTGTCATGGAGATTAGTCATGAATGCTGTTCGTCTACCTTTACTTTCCGATAGCTTCGCAAAATTTATCTCAGCGGAAACCAATTCATTATAATTTTTCTGATTCTCGGGTTCGTTGTGTTTGCAGAATAAAACTATGATTGAAATTATGGATAGTAAAAATATTTTCGACATACTAACCTCAGTTGAATTATTAAAGATAATTCTGGTATAAATACGTAACAGTTACAGGCATTACGGAAAATGTATTATATAGAATCGAAGCAATGATATTTTCATTGTGATAAATATATATTGCACCGCTAACGAACCCGAGTATTACTCCGAAAATAAAGGCTCCGTAAAAATCAATGAATTCATTACTGTAATAGTAAATACCAAAATTATGTTTGGCAAGTAAAAGATGATAAGCTCCTGAGAGAAACGCGCTGATCACTATCGGATAATTTTTTTTCGTTATTATCCTGGTTAACCGGGATAATATAAGCCCTCTGA
>CAZEXO010000298.1:0-4634 GCA_964516545.1 uncultured Melioribacteraceae bacterium | reverse complement strand
GTACTCTATCCGCAATAATACTTCCTGTTTGCCAAGTATAAATAATAAATCATACATTCCGGGACCTGTCCCGCCTCCAGAAAGTGATAATCTTACGGGATGAATTAATTTTCCAACACCGACATTATTTTCTTCAGCAATTTTTTTCAATACAATCTCATATTCTTCTTTACTTTCTTTTTCCATGGATGCAACACCGACTGAGAACTTGTTGAGGAGTTCGGCAGATTCTGATGTCCATCTTTTATCAATTACTGACTGATCATATTCTTTCGGACGTTCATAAAAGTACGGACAATTATTTATGAATTCTTTAACGAACAGAACTCTTTCTTTCATTGATTCAATTACTTTTAACAAATAGTCATCGCTGTAATTTGTCTCGTCATATTGAGATAATTTTAACTCTTCCTTAAGGAGCGGAAGTAATTGTTCTCCGGACATAGCGCGTAAATGTTCACCGTTCAGCCAATTTAACTTTTCAAGATTAAATACTGCGCCAGATTTATTTACTCTTTCGAGAGAGAAATTTTCTATAAGTTCATCAATTTTATAAAATTCTCTGTCGTCTCCCGCGTTCCATCCTAATAATGAAACAAAATTAATTAACGCGTCTTTTAAGTATCCTTTCGACCGATAGTCTTCCACAGCTACATCGCCCTGACGTTTGCTTAGTTTTGATTTATCGGGATTTAACAATAGCGGGAGATGGGCAAATATCGGTAGTTCCCATCCGAAATGATTATATAAAAGTACATGTTTCGGAGTTGAGGATAACCATTCTTCTCCTCTTATAACATGAGTAATCTTCATCAGGTGATCATCAACTACAACGGCAAAATGATAAGTCGGAAATCCGTCACTTTTAATAAGTACCTGGTCGTCAACAACATCGCTGCTGAAATCCACCTTTCCGCGAATCACATCATCAATGGAAATAGTATGTCCAGGTTCCACGTTCAGTCTGATTACATAAGGTTCATTGTTTTTCACTCGCTGCTCAATTTCATCCTTTGTGAGATGCAGACAATGTTTATCATACTTTGCCTGAGGGAGTTTTAATTTTTGTTGTTCCTCGCGCAAAGCCTGGAGACGCTCAGTAGTGCAGAAACAATAATACGCCTTTTCGTTCTGTATAAGTTCATTAACATATCCTTTGTAAATATCTAATCTTTCAGATTGGATGTATGGTCCCGAATTACCCGGTTTGCCGGGACCTTCATCATAATCGAGCCCGATCCATTGCAAAGTGTCAATTAAATTCTCAACCGCGCCCTCAACATATCTTGAACGATCAGTATCTTCAATTCTCAGGATAAATTTTCCGCCATTTCTTCTGGCGAACAAATAATTGTAAAGAGCTGTACGTAGACCTCCAACGTGTAAATAACCTGTCGGGCTGGGCGCGAATCTCGTGCGCGGAACATTATTAATCATGAATTCCTCAACTGAAAAAATTTTCGAAATTTAAGAATGGTTGACATAGCGGTGTAAACAAACGCAGATTATTTATCTGCGTTTGTGTAGTATTTAACTTTTTCAATAAATTCTTTACTGTCTATTGGTTTTGGTATATAATCGGTTGCGCCTGCCTCAAGACATTTTTCACGGTCACCTTTCATTGCAAAAGCCGTGAGCGCGATTATAGGCGTATCTTTATATTTACTCAACTGACGAATTTTTTCTGTAGCCTCAAATCCGTTCATTATCGGCATTTGCATATCCATCAGAATCAAATCGAAATCTTCTTTACTGGCAAGATTGAAAGCTTCTTCTCCGTTTTCAACAACAACAACATTCTCGAAAGAATTTTTTTTGAGTAGGCGGGTAACAATTATCTGTGAATGTTTATAATCTTCCGCCAGTAAAATTTTTATTACATCTTTTTTCTGAACAACTTCTTCCATCGGCGGCGGAGTGTCGTATTTATTAATCATTGAATCGATTATAGAACCCAGATCCTCAATATTCGTACTTCTTTTTTCGAGTAGTTCTTCAAATAATCCGTCGATATTTTTAAGGTCTTCCTGGTAATTTTCTTTTCCCGTATATATGATGATCGGTAATTTTGCAAATTTTGGTTCCGACTTGATCATTTTAATTAATTCAAAACCATTTGGTGTCGGCATTTCAAGATCAATGATTGCCATGTCTACATCTTTATCTTTAATCAGGTTCATAACTTTCGAAGAAATATTTTCGGCAATGGCGTTAAAACCTGCAGTTTCAATGGCTTGTTTGACAAGGTTCAGCGTTGGCAGATCATCGTCAACACAAAGTATATTTGAATTTTTTCTGAGTTTATAACTTGTAAGCACTTCAACAAGGAAGTTGTAATTAATGGGTTTAATAAAATATTCAACCGCTCCCATTAAATAAGCTTTTTGTTGGTCAGCTTCAACCGAGCAAACAATTACAGGCGTATTTTTTGCTTTAGGATGTTCATGTATTTTTTTTAACAAAGCCAATCCGTTAATGCCGGGCAATTCAATATCAAGAATGACTGACAGGAATTGTTCTTTATCCAATAAGTTAAAGACCTGTTCCTCAGTATTAACGATTGTAGGATCATATCCCCACTTGTTGAGATAATTACTGAGTAATTTTGAAGTTGCGTAATCATCTTCAATAACAAGCACTTTGTTATGGGTTGGCGATTTTGGAAGTTTCGATATGCTTGATTCGATATCAGACATCAATTCTCCATTGATGGTAAACGTAAAAGTTGTGCCTTTTCCTTTATTACTTTTTGTCGTAATTGTGCCGCCCAGATAATTAACATATTTTTTTACAAGCGCAAGACCTAATCCGGTAAGATTTGTACCTTTTACTTCATCAATTTTCGTGATTGTGAAAGGATCAAAAATCGACTTCTCATATTCAAGAGGTAATTCTCTGCCGCTGCTTGAAATACTGAACTGTAAAAGATTCGCGGAAATTCTCTCAATGAAAATTTCAATAGTACCTTTTGTTGAAATACTTGAGGCAACAAGGAGTATGTTGCTTAGGATATATCGCAGTTTTTGATCATCGATATCAATAACCGATGGTACATTTTTGTCTACATTCACAACAAAACCAAGAGATGCATAAGAGGTTTTATTCCTGAAAATGGAAACAACTTCATCAAGTGTTTTCGAAATTTCTATTTGTTTGTTAATCCTTTGAAATTTCCCGGATTCTAATTTTGCATAATCGCCGATATCATTGATGAGCAGAAGGAGTGATTGAGCATTTCTTTTTATCGTATTTACATATTCAGATTGTGATGAAGTAAGATTATCCTCGCCTAAAATTGTTGTGAAGCCGATAATATTATTAGCAGGATTTCTCAGAGCCTGAGCTGAATCAGAAATAAGTTCACTGAAAGATCTTTCTGAGAGCAAAGTGTTGCCGCCACGCGCAGAAAGCCATATATCGAAGATGAACTCAAAAGATTCTATAATTTTGTTCCATTCAGCTTTATCTGTTTGTGTAAAAGGATTTTTTCGCGCCAGCTTAAGAAATCCTTTTGTCTCTTTATTTATATTGAAAATGATACAGCATTCGTAGACGAGAAATTCAGAAATCTGAAGCTCGCAGTTTGAATCTGAATAAAGAGCATATTCCGAATTTGTCTCAAATACTTTGCAGGCATTACAGGTGAAGACTGTTCCTTTAAGGTAATTTTTTCTAGCGGAATTTGATTTTCCCAGCACCTGAATATTTCTTTCGCCTTCAACTTTGAAAAAGACAGATGCTTGCAAGTCAAAATTATTCACAAGAAAATTACAAACTTCATCAGCGAAGTCATCGCGACCTTCACGAGAAAGAGAAATAAGCTTATTAAAATCTTCTATAAACTCAAATTTTTCACCAAGTGACATAGGTTTTCTGTTTTATTGAGTAATTATCTCTATTTGTCCGACGATGCAAGATAATGAATTTATTTATTTTTTGAAACTTATGACTAATAATAAGAAAACCAAAGATATCTTTTTGCGTAATTAAAAATGGCAGGTGATTATTAACCGCCTGCCATCCGAGAGCAAAACAGTCTATTTTTTAATCTTATCTTTCTCTGATCGATTCATCAGAATAGTGTCGATGATATGATATTCAACTGCTTCCTGAGATGTAAGAAAATAATCCCTGTCGCAGTCTTTTGTAATTTGTTCAACCGATTTTCCAGTGTGTTCTGAAAGTATCTGGTAAAGAGTTTCGCGTGTTTTAAGCATTTCTTTCGCGTGTATTTCAATGTCGGAAGTCTGACCTTGTATTCCGCCGATCCATGGTTGATGAATTAATATCTTCGAATGCGGCAGGGCAGTTCTTTTTGAGTCTGCACCGCCGGCTAAAAGAACAGCTCCCATGCTGGCGGCTAAACCCACGCAAATTGTTGATACGTCGGGTTTGATATATTTCATTGTATCGTAGATTGCCAATCCGGCTGATACGCTTCCACCGGGAGAATTTATGTAAAGATTAATATCTTTGTCAGGGTCTTCGGCTTCGAGGAATAATAACTGCGCAATTGTTAAACTTGCAACATGGTCATCAATTGCGGTGCCCAAGAAAATGATTCTTTCGCGCAGGAGACGCGAATAAATATCCATACCGCGTTCGCCGCGACCTGTTTGTTCAATTACATAAGG
>CAZEXO010000297.1:0-4661 GCA_964516545.1 uncultured Melioribacteraceae bacterium | reverse complement strand
ACCTCGCAAAGTTTGTCTATCTCAAGTTTTTTTGCATCTTCAAGCGTGATATCATTAAGAATGGGTTTTGATCTTACGGCAAAAACAATTTTTTGAGGAAGCAATTCTCTCACAAGAAATTTATCGAACAGAGCCTCTTCACAATTATCGCCGATGTAAAGAATAGTCCCGGCTTTTCGTAAATCTTCTTTGAATATTTTTAGGTCCGATAAATCGATGTTATCAGATGCCATTCGATTAATTTCATATTCGATATCAAAATCAGGGTTCGCGGCAAAATCAATTATATTCCCGATTATTGCAGCCCTCATCGCGGTATCAAGTTTGTCGGTTGAACCCTCGATCATCAATTTCACAAACATCAGATACTTTTCGGCAATCCTGATATTTCTTTCTTTCACTTTCTCGTAGGGATTTTCTGAGCCGTAATACTTTTCAATAACAGATTGCATTTTTTGGGAGAACTTTGGCGCGCTGTAGTCATCTGTAATTTTCGTGGCTTCAGCGCATACTTCCTGGATAATTTTTAGCTGAAGTTCTTTATCACCGTTAGTAAAAAGTTTTGCAGAGTTATAGGCTTGTTTAATAACGCAGGGAATACATGCCGGATCGAAAAACATTATTTTCCTTATAAATTCTTTTTTATTTTATTACCAAATAAGTGCCAAACAAAACACCCGAAAACAGGCTAAATAAAAACTATTCTTAAATGCGAACATTGCAATAATGCATTGCTTTTTGCACAAGCTTTCATTCCTGCAATTATTTCTCTAATTTTGCAATAATCTTTAAGGACAAAATTTCATGAAAGAAGTACAACAAATAATCGATAAGAATAAAGAAGCAGTCATCATTCCTGATGGTATTGCCGTCATCGGTAAGGACTTGAAAGTAATAGTTTTTAACGAAGCTGCCTCCCGAATAACCGGCTATGAGGATGATGAAATCATCGGAACCGATTCTCATATTCTTTTTCAGAAAGATTTATCTGACATGAGTTATTTATCACAGTCTTTGAGTGATAACCGTACTTTTACGAATCTGTCAATCAATATTTCGGATAAAAGGGGAAATGTTAAAAACGTTCTCGCTTCCATCACGCCAATAACAAAGGATAATATCGTACTAAGCGCGGTTTTTGTTTTTCGTGATACAAGAGAAATGCTTTCTTTAACGGATGAACTCGAAGAGAAAACCTCGGAGCTTATCGATCAAAAAAATAAACTTGACGCGATTTTCAACAGCAACATTGAAGGTACTTTTACAATTGATAATGAATGGAACGTCACTTCCTTTAACACTTCTGCTGAAAAGATAACCGGCTATAAAAAAAATGAAGCCATCGGGAAAAAATGCTGGAGTATTTTTAACTCCTCACTTTGCCGAAATGGATGCCATATGGAACACACCCTGCAAAAAGGCAAACCGATGATAGGCAATGAACTGGAAATATTACACAAGTCCGGGAAATCAGTTCCTATCCGCGTTAACTCGGCTATTCTTATTAATAACAAAAATGAAAAAATAGGCGCTGTTGAAACATTTATTGACATTTCCGAAATCAAAAATTTATCTGCTCACCTCAATGAATTTTTTAAGTATGAAAATATTGTCGGTAAGAATAAGGACATTCAACAAATATTTTCTGTGTTGGAGAGCGTATCGCAAACAGACAGTTCGGTGTTAATAACCGGTGAAAGCGGCACGGGAAAAGAATTAGCAGCGCGAGCAATTCACCTGAACAGCTCCAGAAGAACCGGTCCATTCATCGCTGTTAATTGCAGCGCGTTTGTAGAAGCCTTGATAGAAAGTGAATTATTCGGACATGAAAAAGGCGCGTTTACCGGCGCTATAAAAAGTAAAATAGGCAGATTTGAACTGGCTCAGGGCGGCACTTTATTTCTGGATGAAATCGGAGATTTATCAACAGCAATTCAAACAAAATTATTAAGAGTACTTGAAACACACGAGTTTGAAAGGGTCGGCGGAAATAAATCAATAAAAATGAACACGCGAATTATAGCCGCGACAAATAAAAACCTTACGGAAGAAATCGCCGCCGGACGATTCAGGGAAGATTTATTTTACAGAATTAATATCATCAATATTCATCTTCCTCCGCTAAGAGAAAGAATGGATGACCTCCCGCTTCTTGTGAATCACTTCATCGAAAGCTTCAATATAAAATTCGGAAAACAAATTAAGCACTTTGCCTCATCAGCTTATGATTTATTACTTGATTACAGATGGTCGGGTAATATAAGGGAATTAGAAAATGTTATCGAGCACTGTTTCATACTTTGCAGCGGTGAAGTTATTCAATCAGAACATTTACCAAAGAGACTAAGATATCCATCCGACGAAAGAGAAAAAAATCACAGAATAAGTGAAGCAAATAATCTGAAAGATGCCGAAAGAGAAGTAATAATCTTAACTCTTAAAAAGCATAACGGAAATAAAAAACTGACGGCAAAAGAATTAGGAATTAATCCTTCAACTTTATGGCGTAAAATGAACCGTCTTGGAATAAACCAATAATTGTATTTACTTTTCAAAAAATTCAGTAAACGGAAAAAATATTACCATAAATAAAGAGAACCTGAGAAAGTAGAAACAGGGAAAATAATTTCCCTGCTATTTATCCTGAACTCTTTTCGCGATAAAATAATATAGAATAAAACCTATCCCGCCGAGAAGCAGAATCAGCCCTGCTAAACCTTCGTCATAAAACTCCCGGGGCCAAAACTGTTTAGCTAAAAATCCCAGTCCGATTCCAATCATCACCATACCCCATTTAACTGAAGACAATCCGTTTAGCGGCGCAGGTTTCCGGAAAAGATGAACCAGATTTTCATCTACCATTTTCCTATCGATAATTAATTTCTGAAGTCTGTATTCCGCAAATGTTTTAACAATAAATCCAAGCACTATAACCCAGGCAATTCCGAATATGTATTCCATTTGTTCCTCCGAAATTTAGTTCTGTTCAATCAGACAGTAGTCTTTAAAAAAGGTTGCAAATTATTTGTGTAACTTTTCGTTTAATTAGCGGTCTGATACTTCATGAATATTTATTCTGATGATATAAGAATTGTTCAGGATGTTTTGAGCGGAAACAGAAATGCCTTTTTATCAATTATTAAGAGGTATCAGAGGCTAATTTATCATATTGTAAACAGGATGATTCCCAACAGATCCGATCACGAAGATTTAGGACAGGATATTTTTTTGAAAGTTTATTCAAAACTGAATACATTCAAAGGCGAGGCAAAATTATCTACATGGATTGCGCAAATTGCCTATAATACTTGTCTCAACTATCTTGATAAAAAAAAGTTTTCACTTCTGGACGATCAAATTTCAGCGGAGGAATCCGAAGAAGAATTTACACTTATGAACCAGGTTGAAGATGATAATATTACTCCGGATTTTGAGACAGAGAGAATATTAAGCAATAAAATTCTTCAGGAAAATATTTCAAAATTACCGGCAGCATATAAAATAATTTTAACGCTTTATCACCTTGAGGAAATGAAATACAAGGAAATATCGGAAATAACAAATTTGCCCGAAGGAACTGTGAAAAGCTACCTTTTCAGAGCGCGAAAAATGTTAAGAGAAAAAATCACTAAAAATTATCAGGTGGAGGATCTATGTCACTAAAACATATTGATGACCTGACTTTGCAGAAAATTGCACAGGATGAAAATTTATATGCGGATTACGAGTCACACCTGATTCAATGTCAATCATGCCGTGAAAACCTGGAATTTTATATAAATATGTTTCGACTTCTTTCCGAAAAACCTGAAGGAGATTTTTCACCTGATTTTGCCCTAAGAATAATTTCGCAGGCTACAATAATTGAAAGCAGAACTAAAAAAATAAAGTCAGCTTTATCTTTCCTTCTGATAATCATTTTATCTGTTATTCCATTCATTCTGTTTCCGGATTCCCTTATGCAATTTTCTATACTTGGAAACAGCTTTGGAAAATTTTTTTCCTATGTCA
Source organism: uncultured Melioribacteraceae bacterium (assembly GCA_964516545.1). Taxonomy (GTDB): domain Bacteria; phylum Bacteroidota; class Ignavibacteria; order Ignavibacteriales; family Melioribacteraceae; genus JAHISV01. The sequence continues at coordinate 650 of CAZEXO010000297.1, read as the reverse complement.
GAACAAACATTTCTGAGTATAACCTTAACTCATGGAGTCTTGTTGCGATAATTATTCTAATCTTCGGTATACAGATTTTCGAATATGCAATGCGTAATCATCTAAAAAAAAGATAGGGCTTTGAAGGGAAAAGCGCATCCGTCAATATGCAGATGCGCCTTTATAATATCTTATTTCTTTAATACTGTGCTGAGTACTTTTTCTTTACTTATTTCTTTTGTGCAGAAGAACCAGTCATAACATTTCATATCTTCCTTGCCGTCCATTCTGTCTTTGGCGGTTCCGCAAGATCCGGCAGTGGGAACAATTACATCATCACCCGGGCGCCAGTCGGCAGGTGTTGCAACCGAGAATGCATCGGCAGTCTGAAGAGCGACTACAACGCGGTATAACTCATCGAAGTTTCTACCAAGACTCAGCGGATAATAAATAACTGTTCTGATAATTCCTTTAGGGTCGATTACGAAAACCGCACGTACTGCCTTTGTATTACTTTCGCCGGGTTGAATCATTCCGTATCTTTTTGCCACTTCCATGGTGATATCTTCAATCAGCGGGAATTTCACTTCAACATCTTTCATTCCTTTGTACTCAATCTTTTCTTTAATTGTGCGAAGCCATGCAATGTGACTGTAAAGTCCGTCGACTGA
>CAZEXO010000296.1:0-4673 GCA_964516545.1 uncultured Melioribacteraceae bacterium | reverse complement strand
TTTCCAACAACCGGCACGAACTCAATCGCCTGCCCAATTTGCGGTTGATCAATCGTGCAGAAAGTAATTGACTTAGCGCGTTTGTTATTCCACGATGCATGCCGCACTTCAACAAATTTGTCATAACTCTCAAATTCACGAATTACATTGCCCATGTATTCAACATTTGCGTCACAGTAATCAAACGAGTATGGAAACTGAATCAGTAAACCGCCAAGCCTTTCAGACTCGCGTAAAATGTCGAGGTTATATTTAACAGCTTTAATTTGATCATCGCCGTAGTAACGTTTGTGCGTGAAATCCTGGTGCAGTTTTACCGTGAATAAAAATTCTTCGCACTCTTCTACTTTTTTCATCCAGCTTTTAACAACATTAGGATTGAGATAAGTGTAATAAGTAGCGTTAACTTCCACAACGTTAAAGTAACGCGAATAAAATTCTAACCAGCTTAATTCCTTCGATTCACCGCATGGATAAAAATTAGGAACCCAGTCCTGATAAGACCAGCCGGCAGTTCCGATGTAGAGTTTAGGTGAGTCTTTTTTCATATACTTTTAATGGCACACAGATAACACAGATTCAGCAGATTTACACAGATAAAAATTAATCGTACTTTTCTCTCAGTTCTTTAACACGTTCAATTATCTCGTCTACTGTTTCTTTAAGTTCGGGACCCATTTTCTTTAACTCGTCCGAGTATTTTTCACCCATTAAGCTAAGCAAAGCATAGTAAACAGGTTTGTATCTTTCTTTTATATCAAACTCATTTTTTTCGAAGAGTTTGTAGAGATAATTATATTGCTTTTTTGCAAGGAAGAAGCTCATAACATCTGCCAGGTGCCAAACATTCTCCGACACATATTCTTCCTTAAATAAATATTGCTCAAAAACATTCACTACTTTTTCAATATCATTATTCCATAATAGAACTAAAATATAAACTCCTACCGCCTGTAAAGAAGGATCATTTTTAAAAGCTTTTTGAGCATATTGAATAGCATCTTCTTTTTTTTGATTTAACGAGTAATATTGGTAAGCAATGTTAATAATTGCTTCATTACTACCGTACCCAATAGCTTTTAGAAAATATTCTTCCGCTTTCTTATAATCTTTGTATACATCTTCATATAGTATAGCTAGGTTATTCATTGCATTGCTATCGCCTGCGGCTATAGCTTTCAGAAAATATTTTTCAGCTTTTTCATAATCTTTGAACTCCTCATGGTATAAAAAAGCTAAATTATTCATTGCACTACTATTATTTATCTCTTTTATTGTTTTGAGGTAATATTTTTCGGCCATTTTGTAATCTTTGTACCCCTGTTGATATAGCACAGCTAAATTAAACATTGCATCACTATTACCAGCCTCTATCGCCCGCAGATAATACTCTTCCGCTTTATTGTAATCTTTCAGTTCTTTATAATATAAAAGTGCAATTGAATTCCAACCTCCACTATCTCCCTCATTTGCAGCTTTTATAAAATATTCTTCTGCTTTTGAAAAATCTTTTAAGGAAGCCTGATATAAAAGACCAACTAATAATAGTGCCCCGCCCATTTCATCACGGATTCCTTCAGCTTTTTTTAAGGCTAGTTGCTCATCCCTTTTCTTCAATAACTCGATGATTTCCCCAAACATTTCTAAATCCGAATGTGATAATTCATCTGCCAATTCACTGTTTTTGCTCAGTAAATAATTTCTCGTTTCTTCAATCAACCTATATTGAACTTCGGCAGGAATTGAAGTTTGCGCCAAAGCTTCGGTCATGTAAAGAGCCTGTTTTTCATATACCTGTCCGCTTTTTACTGCTTCAAGATGTTTGTATGTTCGGTCCAGCAGTTCTTTTTGAGAGCACCATATTTCCAAAAATTTAACTAAAAATTTTACTTTATCTCTGTGTTTTCTTCCGCCGTAACGCATTAAATACCAGATATTAAAAAATCTTTCATGTACCCTGTAAAGATGGTTTTTTGTTGAGGTAGGTTCTTTTTCAATTACTTTGTTTTTAACTAATTCCTTAAGTTGAGCTGATACAGCCTTACTTTCCATTCTTGTTTTATGCACAATTTCCTTAACTGAAATTGCATCCCAATTTAAAGCGATAACTTCAACTATTTCCTGCTGCTGTGAAGGTAAGTCATCCATTCTGTGTTTATATAACGGCGTTACTCCATCCAGTGTCATTTCCAAATCTCTAAACGCATTACCGTTTTCATTATCTACAAAAATTTCAAAAAGAAGAACTATCGTGCGGGGCACACCGCTTGTTAACCTGCGTAATGATTCAATCCGCGCCGGTTCGTTTTCAATTATATTCTTTATTTCAGCGGCTTTATGACTTTCTCCTAATTTCAATAATAAATCTATAGCTTCTCTTTTATTCAGCCCGTTTAGTTGGAACACTTTAAAAAACTCGTAGAACGGCAATGAATAGTCGTAAGTAAATTCCAAGACAGTTGATGAACCCGCTACAAGACGAATATCAGGAGAAGTCATCAATATTTCTCTTAATCTCTTAATTTCCCTTTCTTTAAATTTCCTGACCATGTCGCCAAAGTTATCAATAAAGAGTACAAGCTTTTTATTCTCCTTTTTCAAATAACTTTCCAGAAGATCAAAACATTTTTCTTCGCATTCATTTTCGTCGATAATTTTTTCAAACTTTTCACTAATACCAGCAAAGGAATCGGAGTGGTCTTCAAGATTTTCGGCTAATCGTTCCCATAACTTTTCGAGTGTTCGTATACCGTACTGCTCTTCATCAAACATAACCGGAACAAGCCACTTGTTAAGCTTTTCATCATCCATTACCTCATAATAAATTCTAAGGAGAAGAGTAGTTTTACCCGATCCGCGCTGCCCCTGAATGATGATATGCTGTGGTGGATTTTTCATTTCATCATTTTTTATTGTGTGAAATATCTGCTCAAACTCTTTCGTTCTTATTACAAAATTTTCAATCAGTTCGACTTTCGATAAACTTTTCGGATTATATAAAATCGGGATGTGATATTTAGTTTGCGACATATTTGTACCACCACATTTTTAATATCGGTGAATTAAATCTGTACTCTTTCGGGTCATCGCTGTTATTTATGTAGCCGTCATAAATAAGAGAATTTATTATACTTTTATAATTCTCAGTTACTTCCCACTGCACGGCTTTGTCATAGACTTCAGAAGAACTTAATATTACACTTTGTGAGGCAGCATTTAATACTTCTTTAATAAAATTATATTCTTTCCCCTTGAACGCTTTCCTGAGTCTGTCCGACCAAGGTTCAAAATATCCTCGATGTTCGATTGCATTATTCAGTGCCTTATCTATAACATTGTTTGTAATCTCTTTTTGTTCCTCATAATGATACAGTCTATAAATTTCATCAAGCGCCAGTTGGAAATAGAAAGGGATATACCACTCAATCTTACTTAGCAGATATTTGAATTGCTCTGTATCAAAAGACATCTCGCAGCCATTCAGAATTTTAATGTACACAAGTTCATTCGCTTCCTTTTCCGTTAGCGGTGGAAGTTTGAAAGAATATAGATCATTAATGGAGCTTGTAAAATCAAGTCTGCTTACAACATTTTCCAAACCGATGGAACCAGCATATACAAATTGAACTTTATTTTTAAGAAAAGATAAATGTCTCAGTTCACGATTTTTTTGTAAGAAATTAATTGCTTTTTTCCTCCCCTGCTCTTCCTTTTCTTCATCCTTGATAATATTTTCAATAGTCTCGGCATACTCATCAATCATAATTATTATCTTGTCATTTCCCAGTTCTAATTTTTCAAATATTTTTACCAGTGAATCGTAATACGACAATACCTTGCTTTCCAATTTGATACCATCCTTGGTTATTTCAGTAACACCTTTTTGCCCAATGATGTTTTTAAACTTTTCAATGAATTTATCTTTCGTGTTAAGCAATTCATAAACATGCATGTACAATTTTCTAAAAAATTCATTTTCATTATTCACAGACTGAGTGATAATATTGATAATGTGATAATTCTCTTCCGGATTATCTTCAATAAACTTAAGCAACGAACTTTTACCAACTCTTCTTGGAGCAGAAAGAAGAATATTGCTGCCAGACTCAAAGCGATTCCACAAATCCTCAATCAATTTAGGTCTGCTATAAAAGTCATCCCCTGAAGCAACTTGCCCAACTATTGTATTAATTGGCATATTAAACTCCTTTATTTTTCACGTCAAATATAGATGACAAAATATATTTTGTCAAATATTTTAACAAAAATATTTTTGCTAACACTTTGGATTGTTTTAAAAATGCTAAATTTGGCAAGAAATCAAAGTCTTCTAAAAGAATCCCATAGGTATGACCAAACAACTTTTGACAAAATATTTTTTGCTAAAACAGATAACAAAAAAATATCTGTCAAAAAGATAAAGAGGGTATGTGAAAATCAGGTGTTACCTAAATCCCGATTTCGTTCAACACTCATTTCGGAATATCCCACCCAAGAGCAGGTTTGAATTATCACACACCCTCTGATACGCGGGCAGCGTATATAGTTTATAATCCGAATTATTCTGAGTATGGCATTGCAGGAACTTTGCCGAGCAACCTTGCATAAACAGCGAGCGATCCCCGGTGATGCGCCGTGTGATCACCAATTGCGCCTATTACTGCCATTTTCGG
>CAZEXO010000295.1:0-4694 GCA_964516545.1 uncultured Melioribacteraceae bacterium | reverse complement strand
AGAATAGCGGGCTGCAATATTTATTAATTGTTCCGGGAAATTTAGCAGCGACATCTTCGACGCGGGAACTTTCTTTTAACAAGAGATAAGTCTGAAAATTGAAAGACAACCAGGCATCTTTATCATTTGCTTCATCTCTTGAATTCAGCGATAAAAGAAAGTCGTAATTAATGTGTGAATTTTTAGGCATATCTTCATAAACAGCCGTTACATGAAAATCCTCATTATTATTCACGCGTATGATTTTCCCGATAGGATTTTCTTTACCGAAATATTTTTCCGCCATAGTTTTGTTTATTGCCATCGTGAAGGGCTGGGCAAGAGCTTTTGAAGCATTACCCTGAATTACCTTAAAAGAAAAAACATCGAAAAAAGATGAATCGGTGTAAACAACCTTCTGTTCCTTGAAGCTGGTATCCTCGTAACGCATTATAAATCCGCCCTGAGTTCGGAAACGAACGGTGTTTTCAACTTCAGGATATTCTCTCATAAAAACTTCAGCAGCCGGGGCGGGAAGTGTGGCAATCTCCATCGCTGTTTCATTTATTTTTATGTCGGATGTTACACGGTAGATTCTGTCTGCGTTTACATGAAAATCATCAAAACTGAATTCATTCTGAATAAAAAGTAAAATGAGTATCGTACACCCGATTCCTATTGCTAATCCGGTTACATTCAGGATAGAATAAAATTTATTTTTGATAAGGTTTCTTACAGCGGTTTTAAGAAAATTCTTGAACATTTTTTCTCCTTCGCAAAAGGTATTATTTGAATTATTGTTTTTGACGGGAGCTTGTCACTAAAGGTTACATGGAGTTTTTTTCATTACATGTTTTTACGTTTCACCGGAATTGTTACTGAAAGTAAACTTATTTACACTTTTTTTGTGTTAAATTAATCTTGTAACCAGAATGAAAGGTGAAAACATGAAAAAGAATTTTGGTGTCGTAAATTATTTAGTATTTCTTTTAATATTGTCGAATAACATCGCAGCTCAAATTTCTGTTACAGATGCCTTCCCGGGCAAAACGTTTTCTCAACCTGTGGAGATTCAGAATTCAGGTGATGATTCGGGCAGACTATTTATTGTATCCCAGGATGGAATGGTTCATGTGATGGTTAAATCGGGTGATAAAATTCTGAAAAAAACTTTTTTGGATATCAGAAGAAAAGTGCTGAGCGGCGGCGAACAGGGACTTTTAGGACTCGCGTTTCATCCCGACTATAAAAAGAATGGTTACTTTTATGTTAATTACACAACTGACAAACCGCGCCGGACTATTATCTCGCGTTACTCAGTGAGTGATAATCCGGATTTGGCCGACAATAAAAGTGAATTAATATTACTTGAAGTCAGTCAGCCATATTCAAACCACAACGGGGGACAGATTTCATTTGGTCCGGATGATTATTTATATATCTCGCTGGGCGATGGCGGCTCAGCCGGAGATCCTCAGGATAACGGACAAAACCTTAACTCACTGCTGGGAAAAATTTTGAGAATTGATGTTGACAAAACCGGCTCCGGGAAAAATTATTCCATCCCGGATGACAATCCCCTGAAAAATAATAATAACGGTTACCGCGAGGAAATTTATGCATGGGGTTTGAGAAATGTCTGGCGATTCAGTTTCGATTCCGAGACAGGTGAATTGTGGGCGGGGGATGTTGGTCAGAATGCCTGGGAAGAAATTGATATTATCGAAAAAGGGAAAAATTATGGCTGGAGAATAATGGAAGGTTTTCATTGTTTCAATCCGGCATCCGATTGTAATCAGAAGAATCTTGTCTTTCCAATTTGGGAATACGGGCATAATGAAGAAGGCGGTTATTCGATTACCGGAGGTTTTGTATATCGCGGAAAAAATGTGCCTTATCTCTACGGCAAATATATTTACGGAGATTTTGTAACTGGTAATTTATGGGCTCTTGATGCAGGTAAAAAACCCGTTCAGAATGAGGTTCTGTTATTAACCAGATACGCCATTTCAACTTTCGGGGTAGATGAAAATAATGAACTTTATTTCGCTGATTACGCCGGAAGGATATTGAAAATAATTTCAGCTTCGGATACCGGCGCCGAAAAGACGAGATGATTCTCCATATCAAATCCCAGGTGGATTATTTAATGAATTGTTAATGAAGACTTGGAACATTTTTGAGTAGATTGTTATAAAAGAAATTCATAATCAGTAAAACGAGACCAAAAAATGATTAAATATCTGACGCTGTTTTTTCTGCTTGCGATTTCACTTCAGGCGAAGAGCAACATCAACTTCACGAACACAGACAAAGAAATAATTTTTTATACATACAATTTTCAATTCGATAAGGCGCAGTCGCTGCTTAATTCTCAATTGAAAAAAAATCCCGATGATCTGAAATATTATTTTCTCACGCTGGGATTAAAATCCATGCAGATTGAAAAAGCAGTTTATGATGAGAAGCCCGCCCTTAAACGCGAATTAAAAACCAAAATGCTTGAAGAAGCAATCAAGTATGCTGATGGTATCGTTGATAAATTTGAAGATGTTGAAAAAACTACTGAGAACAAATTTTATTTGGGCTGTATTTACGGTTATCTGGGAAGAATGCACGGAGTTACACGTTCCTGGATGAGCGCATTCAGTGATGGCAAGACCGGAAGAAATCTTCTTGAGGATGTTATTGAAGAGAATCCCGATTTTCATGATGCTTATCTTCTTCTCGGCATGGTAAATTATTATGCTGACCGAATGGGAGGATTTATAGGATTTGTTGCCGGTGTTCTTGGATTCTCGGGCGACAGAGAAACCGGTCTTGATTATATATTAAAGACATATAACAAAGGTTCTCTGCTTTCTGATCAGGCAGAACTGCTTCTCATCGAATTGTATTCTTCGCTGGAAGGAAATGGATTTTCGGCGATGCCTTTTCATCGAAAGTTTGTAAAAAAATACCCGAACAATTATCATATGAAAAATTGGTACGTTCGCGATTTGATACGTTATGAAATGATTGATGAGGCAAAGGAAGTTATCGAAAAAGATACCATGCAGCTTATCGACCCGTATTTCCGCGCTCACGTTTACAACAAATCGGGCGATTATTTACTCTCAAATAAATACATCGATATATGCGAAAAAAATATCAGCTTTTATTATGATGGAATTAAAGAGCAGTTGAATTTCCTGCGCACTATGAATTTCTGGATGCAGGAGGATAAAAAATATTCCGAATCCGCGAAAAAGCTTAACAATGAATATTCGGAAATATTCACTGAGCTGAATAAAGAGCCGGTCTTAGGGCGACAGATAATGTTATTCGGGAATGAAGTTTCTAAAAATCGACTCTCTGAAAAATCGGGTGAATTCCTTAAAAAGTCGCCTCAGATCAAAAATCAATTTCTTGACATTCTGTTGAGTTATTACAAAGGTATCCATTATTACAGGAATGAAAAATATGATCTCGCCCGGAGAAATTTTGAACGTGTTGAGTATTTTGACAAGAAACATTTTCACTTCAGCGCCGTGCAATATCTAATTGATATTTTCTCACGAATAGAAGTACCGAAAACAAAAGTTGAAATATTGCTTGAAGTTATTGATGAGCATGAATATGAAAATTTGTCCTTCTGGGCTAAAGATTTGGAGAAAAAGTACAAATTAAATTAGTTCTTTTGGGAGTTCTAAAAGATATATCCAATGGTTGCAGAAATCACCTGGTTTCTGAGATCCCAGGGATTGAGTTGGATATCATCAAAACTTGTTGCGCTTTTTGTAAAACGTAAGTCGAGAATAATCCGGCTTTCCTGAATTTCAAATTCGAGACTTCCGCCAAGAATAAATCCATAGTCGAATGCCTTTGCTTCCTGGTAAGTTAATTCGTTGTAGGTATCTTCAAAATCACCTCTTATTTTTGAAGTCGATTTAATGGCAATAAATCCGCCGCCGTAAAAAACTGGATTAACGGGCGAGTCTGAATTATTAAATAAATCAATACCGATTAAAAATGGAATCTCGAAATAATTTAAAAACCAGGTGACCTCAACATTAGTTGAATCGATTGGCTGATTATCACGGGCGCCCTTTTCTGAAAGCAGAGCCTCAACCTGAAAATAAGCATAATCATTAAATTGTTTTCGCACCAAAACTCCGATGTTTAATCCTGTGGCGCTTTTGAAATTGTCAGCATCATCGCCGACTATTTTAGCAAAATTTATTCCCAGTTTTATTCCATATCGATAATTATAAACATCCTGAGCAAAAATATTAACTGAAAATAAAACCAGGAGAATTGTTAAACAAAGGAGACTCTTTTTCATTTATCGCTCTAAATTATTTTTCGCTTAAAAACGGGAATGCTGACTATAAAAGTTCTTCACTGTTATGACAAAGGTAAATAAACAGAGAGTGAAAATCAGTGTAAATATTTAACCCGTTGTTTAGTTGATTCATTCTTTATTCGTCAATACAACTAGAGTAATTTCAGGGGTTGAATTATATCTTATCGGCGCGATTGACATACCGAGTCCCCGGGTAACGGTTACCATCATTTCATTAATCATGAAATCTCCCCTAACGTATTTAGTCTCCAAAAGTGTTGGAGATAAATTAACAAAGGGGAAAAGAAAAGATAATTGTCCCCCATGAGTATGTCCGGCAAAATGAAGATCATAATTTTCCTGTTCAGCTTTATCAATAAGAAACTGACGG
>CAZEXO010000294.1:0-4698 GCA_964516545.1 uncultured Melioribacteraceae bacterium | reverse complement strand
CGATGGAAGATTTTCAGTAGGGTTTTTATGAATATATTCATTTTTCAACAGATAGGTAAAAAAACCCTTTAGCGATGAGCTGTATCGTCCCGAAGAAGTTGTTTTCAGACCCTCTTTTCTTAATTTCTCGAAAAATTTTGATATGCATACCGGAGTAACGTTGTCAAGATCGGAAATTTTTTCTTGGCTGAGAAATTCTGAGAATCTTTTTAGATCCGATTCGTAGGATGAGACTGAGTTATCAGATAAATTTTTCTCCAGCCTGAGGATAGTCAGATATTCTTTTAAGAATCTTTCCATCATTTTTTGTTCGGATCGTTTTCCATTTCATCCTGTTTCGGATAACGAATTCTTTTATGATGTTGACCGATCAGAATAGTTAGGAACGCTTCCTTAATTTTTGAAACGTCTCTGAAAGTTATTGGCGCTTCATCAAGTTGCCCGTCTTCAATACGCGCTTTAAACAGATTATTAATCACATTCTCGACCTTAGCAGGTTCAGGTTCTTTCATTGATCTGACCGCGGATTCACATGCATCAGCCAGCATTACTAACGCGGTTTCTTTTGAGTTTGGTTTCGGACCAGGATATCGATAGTCCGATACATTTATTTTATCTTCGCCATAGAGCGTTTTAGCTTTTTCGTAAAAAAAACTCACAACCATAGTTCCATGATGCATTGTGATAAATTTAATAATATCATCCGGCAGATTATATTCACGCGCTAATTCAATCCCTTTTCGAACATGATCGATTATTAATTCTTTGCTGTTTTCAGGTTTCATGTTTTCATGAACATTAGTGTTGTTCAATTGATTTTCCACGAATCCATTTGGTGTAATTGTTTTACCAATATCATGATAATAAGCTCCAACACGTGCAAGCAACGGATTTGCATTAATTACTTCCGCAGCATGTTCTACGAGCGATCCAATGGTCATGGAATGATTAAACGTGCCGGGTGCATTTCTAGCCAGTTCTCTGAGTAACGGAAGATTGAAATCCGTTAATTCAAGTAATGTTAAATCGGTTGTAATACGAAAACTTTTCTCAAAAAAGATTATCAGTCCGTAAGTGAGTACAGGACTTATCAAAGCACTGGTAGAGGCAAAACCAGCTGAAATAAGTAGTTCCTCAATATCACTGAATCTTTCAAGACCAAATGCAAGAATAGCAGTAATGTAACCTATCAAGATATAGAGAAAGGAACGGAAAATTTGAGATCGGTTTTTAATGTCTCTCACAGTGTAAGCTGCCAAAGCACCGGCAAAAATATTAGTTACGGTGAAAACATAATCATTTCCTCTAAGTCCACCCGCAACAATAGCAACTATAACGCCTCCGTAAAATCCAACGCGTGAATCAAAAATAATCGTGAGTAGCATCGGCGCAATAGGAATAAAAACTAAATATTCCAATGGAAGAGTTGAATTGATCTGCCGAACACTGAATGTTACAAAACTTAAAAGCAGGAGTAGAATCGCAATGATGATTATTTTATAGTTATCGTAAAATATTTTTTTTCTGAAAAGATAGAGATATATGATGAACAGACTAATAGCGATAACAATATGCAGAAATTTTCCCAGTCCCTGAGTGAATTTTTCCCAAAAACCTGTATCTTCACCTCTGGCTATCCGGTAGGAATCAATTTTCAGTTTGACTAGCGAAGTAATTCTGTCATGCTTAGCAACAATTCGTTCATTTTCATTTACGATTCCAACATTTTTTGAAACTTTATTTTTTGCCAACTCAGTTACCGATTTTGTTTCCTCTTCGCTATAGATAATATTGGGAACTGTGAAATGACGCAGATAACTTGTAATGGAAGCGACAAGTGTCTTATCGCTTGTGAAATTACTTCTCAGATAAACTTCGATAAAGTTATTCAATGATGACTGCTCAAGAAATGCTCTCTTTGGAAATGTTCGCTCATACTTTCCAGTACGAACAGAAATTGTATCTTTATCAATCTCGTCGTAAAACAGGTTAAGGTAACCGCGCTGATGAATGCGAGTAAAAATCTGTCGGCAAATATTAAAAATATTGTTCATGTTAATATTTCCCCGACTTGAAAGCAGATTCTCCCGTTTTCTGATAGAAAGAAATTTCTCAAAATTCTCATCGCTAAGGAATGTTGGGTTAGAGGATACTTTTCTTCCGCTTAAAATCATTTCATCTAGTGTGTTCAGCAAATATTCGTTATAACTTTCCAGGGAATCATGAGATTGTTGAGGTATAGATTCATCTTTAATAAAAACTTTATAAACCCGGGCAACAGCGCGGCGTATTTCAGCATTGTAAATTTCAGGCGCTTTCAATATCTCGAAAGTTTTTGAGGCAATTAAATCTTCCTGTATCCAAATGGATCCGACTGTTACATCAGATTCGAGAGATTCGCCTTTTGGAAACATCAAAACAATTAAAGCAATAGTCAGTAATAATATAAAAACTTTTACCTGAAAACTTGTTTGAAGTCTGCTAGCTGTCGATTCCATAAAAAATAACCGCTAATTGATGCCGAAATTTTTCGATTGCGTGCAATTTACTCAAATTCTACAAAAGAATGAATATGAATATGATGTTAATAAAATTCCTAAAATAAAAAAACCGCCATTCGGCGGTCTGAAAACTTTTATCTTAATAAGAATTATGTTTCCTTAAGGCTTTTAACAGCCTCATCAACTGTATTACAAATGGGTAAAATTCTGTCTAATTGCGAAATTTCAATAAGAGTTTTTACATTTTTTGTCGGTGATGCCAAACGGATCTGCCCATCATTTGACTGGAGGATTCTGAATGCCAATAAAATTGCACTCAAACCGGAACTATCACAATAGTCAACTTCTGATAAATCGAGAATAAGTTTATTTACTTCTTCTGTATGAAGGATAATTGTGAATTCCCCTTTTACAAGTCCGGCAATTGATGCATCAAATCTGCTTTCGTTTAATTTAAATATTGCAATATCACCAGTTCGTTTAATCTCGTAATTAATGCTGTTTTCGCTCATAGGATTTCAAAATTATTTCTTAATAAATGTGAATTAATATGCTAACTGTTAAAACATTCTCAGGGAATTTAACAAATTTTCATATGAAAATTCATAATTTCTTTCCAACATAGGCACCTGAAAGTTATAAAACCTGTCCGACTTCTCCTTTTTGAATCCAACCTTAAATTTTGTATCTGACAACGCTGCAATGCCATAATTTAGTAAACTTTCCATGAAGTCCAAATCAATAAAAAGATCACAATGTGTTTCTTTTATTTTTGATTCAAGAACTTTTCCGGGTAATTTTAATTTTGTCAATTCTTCTTCTGAAAAATATTGAAGTGAAATCCCCTGCCTGTATACATAAATTGATTTTAGATTATCATGAACAATGAGTATAACTTTTTTCCCATCGCTGATTAGTTCTGAGATAAACTTTAAGACGCTATTCCTGGCATCCGTATCCATTGGAACGGACAATAATATTCTTGATGATTCTGAGTAAAAATTCTTAAATGACCGAACATTTTTTATCAGTACATGTTTTCTGAGAATAAAATAACCGAGTATTTTCTTTATCCTGCGAATCATATCATCCATCTCCAAGGAGTAACATAAATTTATCTTCAGTCAATATTTCCACGCCAAATTTTATTGCCTCTTGGTATTTTTTCCCCGGGTTTTCACCAACAACAACAAAATCTGTTTTTTTACTAACCGAGGAAGCAACCTTTCCACCTCTGGAAAATATTTTATCTTTTGCCTCATCTCTTGAAAGAGAAGATAATGTTCCGGTAACTACAAAAGTTTTACCGCTGAATTCTTCTCTAACATTTTGGTTCATTTCGATACTTAAATTTAATCCAGCTGTTTTTAATCTTTCGACAATTTTTTGATTCTCCTTATTCGCAAAAAATCTTTTTATACTTTTAGCTATGCCAGGACCGATCTCATGTACGCTAAGAATTTCTTCTTCATCAGCAACAGCTAATTTACCAACAGAACCAAAATGGGTAGCTAAAATATTGGCAGCGCCGGAACCAACAAGTCTGATTCCCATTGCAAACAAAACTTTCGGAAAAGTACGCGATTTACTTTTTTCAATTGCCTTAAGAAGATTATCAATACTCTTTTCACCAAGTCTGTCAATCCTTACCAATTCATCTCGTTTTTTATGAAGGTCATAAATATCGGCGTAAGAATGCAAAAAATTCATATCCACAAACAAACTGACAAGCGCTTCGCCAAGCCCTTCGATATCCATAGCGCCGCGCGAGGCAAAATGTTCAATTCTTCCTTTTATCTGGGCGGGACATACATAATTATCACAATAAATAGCCACTTCATCTTCAGGACTGTAAAGTAATGAACCGCACTCGGGACATTTATCAGGAGGTTTAACCTCCGCTGAATCAACATGACGTTTGGTTAAATCAACACTTACAACTTTGGGAATAACATCTCCGCCTTTCTCAATAAATACCGTGTCATTTTCCCTGATGTCTTTTCTTTTTATCTCTTCAATGTTATGAAGAGTTGCCCTGCTTATTGTTGAACCCGCAAGAAAAACAGGTTCAAGTTCCGCAACCGGCGTCAGAGTTCCGGTACGCCCAACCTGCCAAACAATTTTATTTATTTTTGTCACAGCTTGTTTGGCTTTGAATTTAAAGGCAACCGCCCATCGGGGTGATTTGGCAATAGCG
>CAZEXO010000293.1:0-4713 GCA_964516545.1 uncultured Melioribacteraceae bacterium | reverse complement strand
ATTGATTTATCAATCAATTTTTTTAATTCTATAAAAGTTGCAGAAGATAAAAACGGTCCGGGTGTAAACTGACCAACAGCAATCGCATCAAGCAATTCCTGACGCGACAACCAATTCAATCCCTGAACAAACTCTCCATCGAAATAAGCAACGAGAACATAACCACTGCCGAACCACACAGCGCCAATTTTCAAACAGGATAAAAATAATTGCGTGAGAGAAGTTTCGGCTTTTTTAAAAGCTTGTATTATTGGGGAAAAGAGCGTTAATAACAAGAGTACAAAAGGGGCAAATGAATTTAATGTTTTTTTGGCGTCAGTCGTTAATAAAAATGCTGCGCCCCCAAAACCACCCAACAGAATGGAGAATATTTCATTCAGTCCGAGCGCGTTCATAAAAATCACGCAACAGGCAATAATTATCATTTTCCAACCGGAGGCAGCTTTTTTGCCGAGCTTAAAAACAGCACTTAAAACAATGATTATTATTGCGGGTTTTATCCCGTAAATAAATGGTTCGACTTCGGGAAGATGTCCATATAAAACATAGATGTAAGCTAAAATTCCCGTTATTAGAATTGCGGGAAACATAAATGATAATCCGGCGATTATTAAACCCGGAATACCGGCGCGATGATAACCGCAATGCATTGTCATCTCAGTAGAGTTTGGTCCGGGAATTAAATTTGTTGCGCCGACCAAATCGAGAAAATGTTCATGAGTCATCCATTTTCTCTTTGAAACGATTTCTTCTTCGAACAATGCAATGTGTGCTGCCGGCCCGCCGAAGGTAATGAAACCGAGTTTCAAAAAAATCGCTGCTATTTCCAGTAATGTTTTCATTCAAAGTCTTTCTTTCGGGAAAACATTTTTTTATTTCATTTTTGTGAAATGAAGATTGTAAAAATGAAAATCGGGATTTGGTAAATCGATTTTGAATCCTGCTACTTTTCCGTTCTCGTCAAGCTCAAAATTAATTAATCCGAAAGGTAAATACGGATCATTTAATACTACCCTGAAGGTGTTATAATGCCAGTGTTCAAGCTCTCCACAGAAAAGTTCTTTTGTTGGAAGCATTTCAAAAAACAAAGAGTTGTCTTTTAATTCAACCCTAACATCGCCATACATTTTATCGGAATAACTTCCTGCATATTCCGATAAGTCCAGAGAATGATTTGTATCGAGAACGCGTTTTGAAACACGGTCGGCGGTTTCCTGTTCGGTTTGTTTTTTGTAGTGATCAAAAATCTTAGCGAGATCTTCAAGAGTTCGTTCGGGGGTTATGCTCATGAACAGACCAAGTAGATGTGATGATACAGCTTCATTAATCCAGGACATATCATTAGTTAACATAACTATTCCAAGTTTTTCTTCCGGCACAAGTAAAATTCGCGAAAGATAACCGGGCAGACCGCCATCGTGGCGAACAATTAAACGTCCGTTGTAATCATTTAAGAACCATCCCAGAGCATAGGCTCGAAAGTGAATTCCCAAAGGTGTTGTCTTTTTAGGGGGAGGAAGCATGAGATGAGGTGATGTTAATTTATAAATTGCTGCGGGCGATAAAATTCTTTGTTCTCCGTAAGCTCCGTTATTAAGCCACATAATCGTCCATTTTAATAAATCATCAATATTGGAATTTATAGAAGCAGCCGGACCGGCATTATCATAATTAATAAACGGCTCAGGTTTTCCTTCAAGATGAGGTCGCGCAATATCATCTCTGTTTTCAAAGCCCACATTACTTGTTGTTGTCGAAGTCATTTTCAACGGCAAGAAAAATCTTTCTGTTAAAAATTCATCCCACGATTTTCCGGTGACGGCTTTAATCACTTCTCCCGCCGCGATATACATAACGTTTGAGTAGCCGTATTTCATTCTGAAACTATTTTTTAAAGGCAGCAGTGAAATTCGTTTTAATATTTCTTCCCGGGAATATTTTGTTCCGTACCAAAGCAGGTCGCCGTCAAAAGTATCGAAGCCGCTGCGATGACACAATAAATCTTCAATTCTAATTTCTCGTGTAACATAAGGATCGTGTAATTTGAAAGATGGTAGTATGTCAATAACACGGTCATCCCAATTTAATTTTCCCTCCTCTACCAACAGAGCAATAGCCGCAGCGGTGAAAGCTTTTGAACAAGAGGCAATACCGAACAATGAGGAGGTGGCAACACGCTGAGCTGTTTCTGAATTTGTTGTTCCGTAGCCTTTTTTAAAAATAATATTACCGTCTTTTATAATTCCAAGAGCGAAACCCTGAGCTTTACTCATTTTCATTGCGTCAAGAACAAAACTATCGAGACGCGCTACTTCGAATTGTTGAGCCGGGATTATAATGTTGAAACAAAAAACAAGCAAAAGAAGGGAGAACAATTTTTTCATACATACCTCAAACTTTTATTTTAGATGTGAAGATAATCCCAACAAATCATCTTCGATGTTTATGCCAAGCCCCAGAGCAATTCTGTTGGAAAAACTGAAATAGCTTACTACCTGAACAACTTCCAGAATTTCTTCATCAGTAATCCCGCACAGGCTTAATTCCCCGATAGATTCTTCGGTGATACCAGTGGGATTTTTTGTTAAGACCTCACAGAATTTTATAATTACTTTTTCCCAGACATCAAACACTTTTTCAGGGGCATTTTCTGCCAGAGCCGATCTTATTTCTTCAGCCTTAAGATTATTATTCAATAGTGATTTCATTTTGTTATAATGATATTCTATACAATACTCGCTGCCATCGAGATAACCAACGTAAACACCGATTGCTTCAATGAACCATGCGGGTAATTTGTTATCCTCAGAATATAAAAGAGTGTTTTCAAAACCAATTATTGATTCAATGGTGTGAGGACGAAGACTATTTGCGATAAAATAATTCGGAATAGTTTTAATCCCGAGAAATATTTTATCATATATTTTCTTAAGTGATGAATCGGCATTTTGGGGAGGAATATTTTGTATCCAGCTCATAAATATTCTCAATGATTTTAGAAGGGT
Organism: uncultured Melioribacteraceae bacterium; assembly: GCA_964516545.1. Taxonomy (GTDB): domain Bacteria; phylum Bacteroidota; class Ignavibacteria; order Ignavibacteriales; family Melioribacteraceae; genus JAHISV01. Next base: position 1,708 of record CAZEXO010000293.1, on the reverse strand, counting down.
ATCAAATTAAGAAAGTATCTTCTGATTGGAAAGAAGAAATGTATTTGAGATTAATCTATTGCAAGAATTGGGCGGAGGAAGATACTTTAGTAAATTAGACGCTTTTAATCTCAAGGCACAAATATATTTTACAATGTTTGGAGAGTTTGCTTAATGGTAATTCGAAAATAGAAAGTGAATTTGAAAAAGCGTAAATTAAGCTTCAGTAAATGCAAAATCATTCCGAAGTAGTTTTTATTAAAGCAAAGTTCAGGTTAAATGTGGCAGACACAGAAAGAAACATAATTACCCACTATGATAATAAATACTCGGAAATTTCTAAGTTATCCGAGCGTGACGAAATAAAAGAAACAAACACACCTGATTCAAGATTTGAAGCAGTAAAAAAATATTTCCCAAGATATTTTAAGGGAGGCAATATTCTTGAAATAGGCGCCGGAGACGGACGTGTTGCAAAAACAATATTAAAAAAATGTTCAAGCATAACTGAGTACACCGGAAGTGAATTCAGTTTACCGAGAATTAAAAGTCTGGAAATAAATATTAGCGATTCCCGATTTAAAGTTATGGAACTAAATGTTGAAAATATGCCGCAGGAAACTTACAACAACAAGTATGATGCGATTATAATGATTGCGTTGATTGAACACCTGATTGATCCATTGCGGGTGATGCAGAATCTTAGAAAAATGTTAAAACCCGGTGGTTTTGTTTACATTGATACTCCGAATATCGCTAAGTATTCGAACCGACTCAAACTTTTAAGAGGAAAATTTCCCTCAACCGCTTCGAAGAATGAAGGATTAACAACCTATGATAATAAACCGGTTGATCTTTACGACGAGGGGCATCTGCATTATTTCACTTACAGTTCTCTTTCAAGAATGTTAATCGAATACTGTGAGTATTCTTCGGTTGTAAAGCTTGGTTATCATATTGGGAAAGGTGTATTTGGGAAAAAGATTCATAATTTCCTTTCGGTTAGCCACCCGGAATTGTTTTCAGAATTACTATTGCTGGCTTATCGATAAAAGTCAGTATGGTAAAACAAGATTAGTCTTTGCTGATAAGATTTTAAGTTTTAGTAAATTCCAGCCTGCTTCCGCCTGAATATCGAACGATGATAGTGTCTCCCGGTCTATAATTATTCAATAATAATTCTGTTGACAACGCGTTAATTAATTGTTTTTGTATAACTCTTTTCATTGGACGAGCGCCGTAAGTTGCATCATATCCGCGGCTGAGAAGAAAGTCTTTTACTTCATCCTCGATTTCAATAGAAATGTCTTTATCAGCAAGCATTTTACCAACCCGCTGCAATTGAATATTAATGATTTCTTTCAGCTCATTTTTAAGAAGGGGTTTGAAAAGCACAACCTCGTCAATTCTGTTAAGAAACTCGGGACGTAAAGCCTGACGGAGTAAGTCGCTCAGACGCACTCTTATTTCGCCAAGAATTTCATCTGCGTTATCCTCGTTGAAATCATGCAACCGCTCCTGAATCATCTGACTTCCAAGATTGGATGTCATTATAATAATTGTATTCTTAAAGTCGACTGTTTTACCCTGGTTATCCGTGAGGCGTCCATCATCAAGAACCTGTAATAAAATGTTGAATACTTCGGGATGAGCTTTTTCTATTTCATCAAGGAGTACAACCGAATAAGGTTTGCGACGAACTGCTTCAGTTAATTGTCCGCCTTCTTCA
>CAZEXO010000292.1:0-4723 GCA_964516545.1 uncultured Melioribacteraceae bacterium | reverse complement strand
TATATAAAACTTGACATCGAAGGCGCCGAATATGAAGTCCTGAAAAATATTGTAAAAGAGAAACTAGATGTACATATGATTTCAGTGGAATATGATGAATGTGTAAATCCGCTTAATTTCGGTTACATATTCAGAGTTAGAAAATCTATTAGGAAATTATTACATGCCGGTTATCGAATAATCCATAGCGAGGGAAATGGTTGTTTCACTTTACTAAAGAAGTGAAAATTTTCATATAATTATCTGCCATTTTTTCCACTGAGAAATTCTCTTCTGCATAATTCCTTGCATTAATTGATAGTCTATTCAACACAGATTCATTTTCAAGCAAATTAATAGCGGCATTTGAAAATCGATTTGTGTTGAATTTTTCGATCAATATTCCGTTAAGATCGTTTATAATTATTTCACCACAACCGCCAGTGTCAAATGTGATACAAGGAGTACCGCAAGCTAATGATTCAATTAGTACAGTTGGTAAATTATCTTCCCTCGTGGGATAAATGAAAAAATCACTTAACGCTAATAACTCGGAAATTTTTTTATCTTCATAGACATAACCCTGTAGTTTTATATCATAATTATGCAAATCTGTTAGATAAGGCATGTATCCATTTCCAAGGATTACTAAAGTAACCTTCTCTCTTAGTTTATTGTTTATTTCAGCTAATATATCTTTTAGCTCGTTTCCTAATTTCCAATTTTTCTTAGCAAGGTTTTCTGCTATAAATACTATAACTTTTTGATCTGATGCTATATTATACTTCTCTCTCAAAATTGTTTTCTCGAACGGTTTAAAAAGGTTCAAGTCAATTCCGTTAAAAACATGATGAACCTCTTTATTTTTCAATAACGGACTTATTTTCACTAATTCGGCGAGCCACTTTGAGGGAGTGATTAAGGAAAATTTACTTGATGAATAGACTTTTTCTTTGTGCCTCAATAATTGTGTGCCGTTATTAAATCCTAATTCGGGAAATATTTTATGTTCATCTCTGAATGTGGCTTTTTGCTTCCATGAATTATCGCCAAATGTATATGAGGCATTTCTTGTAAACGCCCACATGTCATGCAATGTCCAAACAACCGGGGCGATCTTTGATAATTTTATCAGGTCTTTTGTTTTGAAGTAACCACCCAGCGTATTCTGCAGACTGATTACATCCGGTTTATATTCTTCAGCTTTTTTTAGAATAAACCTTGGTGAAAACGGAAGCCAATAATATTGAAATCCAAGAGCATTCATAATAATATTTGCAACTCTTTCAATGTAAGCGCAAAATCCTGATCTTCTGGTCTGGATAACATTTTTATCATCCGACCGTTTGGTTCTAACGAGAAAAAGATTTTTCGTGTTATATTTTTCTTCGAGACATTTTCCTAATCTGTAAGCAGCTTTTGCCGAACCGCCCTGTGTATCGCTGATATTTATGAATAGTATTTTCATTGTCTGAAATCATATTTGAAATAGTTGATAACTTTGCGGATTAACGATGGTTTCATGAAGTCATTCATTTCCAGAAGTAGTTTTTCATCAAGAGAATAATCAGTTGTGAATTCTGTTTTTTTATTTCTGTCATCAAGTTCAACTCTGAATAAAGAGTTGTCTTTCACGTGTGTGCCGCCGCCCCCTTCCTCAATAAGTTTTACTTTTGAACGGACAGGATAAACGCACAAACCATGATTTCTGAATAATGTGTAACACCAACGAATCGCCCACGAATCTATTTTCTTATTCATTTGCGCCTTGAGCATCGGAGTTAAATCCGCACCGCCGTGATTAAAAACTTTTTGAATGGTTTTATTTCTCCTGAAGGTTTCATAATCACTTACATTCCAGTCGGCTTTTCCCCATCGGTCTTTCCAGGTTGCCCAGCCCCATGAACCGGCGCGCGGTGAAAAAAACACATCTCTTTTTAATTCACTTTTTCGCTTAAGGGGAAGACTGTATCCTGTTATTGTAAAAATACTTTTTTCGTTTTCGTAAAATAAAAGCGCGTCATTCATATAGGATAAAAAATCTGCCGACGTCATGAGATCATCTTCAATGACAATAACAGAATTGTGTTTCTTAAATATCTCGTTGACGCCTGATATTACAGAATTTGCGAGTCCGTAATTTATTTCTCTGAAAACAGGAGTTATATTTTTGAATCCTGTTGTGTTTAAAATTATTTCCCGTACTTGTTCAATTTTACTTTTATCCTTTTCATTTTTCGCGCCGTCTGAGAAAAAGTAAAGATCACTCTCTCCCGCCAGCGAATTCTTTTTTAAATAATCCAGGGTAATCGACAAATGATAAGGACGATTGTAAGCAAATACTATTATTGGCGCTAATTCTGTCATGAGTCAATCGATTTCGATATTGTCTTTTGTGATTATAACCGCGTTTAATGTTAACGATAATTTATGTATTTTTTCGTAAAAAAGTTTATAGACTATGTATAATCCTTCATACACAACAAAGCGAAATGATATAATATCAGTGCTGCCGGTGAATCTCAAAAAAATTCTTGATGTCGGATGCAGCACGGGCGCTCTTGGCGAAGAAATTAAAAAAATAATGCCGGGCTGTAAAATTTGGGGAATAGAATTTGACAAGGCGATGGGCAATGAAGCTTTGCTTAAACTGGACAAAGTTTTTATCGATAACGCCGAGAGTCTTCTTAAAGAAGAAAGAATTTCTGAAAAATTTGATTGTATTATTTTTGCTGACATTCTTGAACATCTTTACGATCCATGGGAAGTAATAAAGAAATCAAGAAAACTTTTAAATGATGGCGGAATAATTATCGCGTCGATACCTAACATAAGATATTACAAAGTGTTTGTTGAAATATTTTTAAAAGGATATTGGCCCCGCGACCAGAGAGGAATATTCGACAAAACACATCTCAGATATTTCACAAAGAAAAACATTGATGAACTTTTTAACGAAGCAGGTTTGAAAATTATACGCGTTAAAAGAAACTTCAGGCTGATTGACAGGAAATCAGCGCTTAACAAAATCTCCAACTTTACAAACATACCGCTTGTAAAAGATTTTTTTACTTTTCAGTTTATCATAGTTGCCGGATAATCATATTCCGTCTTTTTTGAAGTGAAGTAAAAACAAATCTTTGTTACGATGAAAGTTCTCTTTGTTACTCTTCAATTTCCATTTAAGCATATTGAATAACAAATCAAACAGGACCATGGTTTTGTAAGTATAAAACGCTATAGAGCCGTAATGTTTTTTAATTAGTTTATAATAACTTCTGTAATTATGGACAACCATTTCGTAGCGGACTTGTTTTGTACTCACGCTTCCGTGATGAATAATTTTAACGTCGGGAGTGAATCCCGAAATAAAACCCGCTTTACGAACTCGCAGGTAAAAATCGATTTCTTCAGCAAAGATAAAAAACCGTTCATCAAGCATACCAACCTTTTCAAGAATGTATCTCGGGAAAAGTATAACCGCACCACGCGCCCAGTCTATTTTCTTTATTTCATCGTGAGTCCACATTTTAGAGAGCCATCGAAAATTATTTTCATTAAGGTTCAGGAAGTTTATAAGATTTATCATTCTGTTTTCAAAAAAACTTCGGAACACATTTCTGAAATTGAAAACCGACCGCTGCAAAGAACCATCGCTGTTTAGTAGTTTGCAGGTTACAACATCAAATCGCTCACGGGCTAAAAATTCCAACAACCTGTCTATCGCAGGATCAATTAATTCAGTATCAGGATTAAGCAGAAGAATATTTTCCCCGCAACAAATTTTCAACCCCTGATTATTAGCCGCCGCGAAACCAAAGTTTTTGTTATTCTTTATCACCTTCACCAGGGGGAATTCCTCTTTTAACATCTCACATGAATTATCGGATGAGTTATTGTCAATAACTATTATTTCGTATGAATAATCTTTAGTAAAATTGATGACGGAGTTAAGACATTTTCTTAAAACATCTTTGGCGTTCCAGTTAACAATTATGACGGATACATCAACCATGGCAATCTTTCTCAGATTATCATTAAGATATTTTTGTGAAGTTGTTCTTTATATAAATTATCAGTTCAGCGGGATTTTTCAGTTTCTTTAACGCCGCGTTGAAAAACATTTTTTCATCCTTATTAAAAACATTGATAAATAAAAACCATAAGGGGAAAGTCAGAAAGAACAGGAATTTGTAAAGGACGCTTAAAAATAAATTATCAACTTCCAGAAAGAATCCTGCGAAATAATATAATGCAAAAAGTAAAAATGCTTTTAGGATTACAGAGTGTTGATATTTTATTTCAAAATGTTTTTTCGATTGCAGAATGTACAGGATGTACAAAATAATCATGCTTAGTATTGTATTAGCCGCCGCCGCATAATTTCCCCAAAACGGAACTGTAAAAATATTCAAGATTATATTAAGTCCGGCAGCAATCAATCCGCTCAAAGCAATATATTTTGTGTTGCCTGAAAGATTTAATCCTATTGAAGCTAACCATGCTAAACCTGAAAAAACAAGAGACATTGTTAACAATGGTACGATTGGAGACGCGGAATAATATTCGGGTGCTTTGGCAAGTATTCTGATGGTTTCATTGCCGATGAGCGATATACCAGCTCCCGCCCAAAATAAAATTATTGCCGAGAATTTGTGTACTTTGATATAATATTCTTTATCGCCGCTTTTCCCGTACATTTTGAAAATTATAGGATAAAGAGTGAGAGTAAGCGGCATAATAA
>CAZEXO010000291.1:0-4744 GCA_964516545.1 uncultured Melioribacteraceae bacterium | reverse complement strand
ACACTGGCCCTTTCCGAATTATCACCCTCCAAAATGTGATGTTAATTCACGTAGTTTCAATGCTAAACCATACATTCATGAAAACTACATGAATACATGGAGTCAGATGGAAAATTTAGTTAAAGAAGGACTGGTTAGAAATATCGGAACATCGAATATGACTATTCCAAAATTGAAACTTTTATTGAGAGATGCAAAGATTAGGCCTGCCTGCAACGAGATGGAAATACATCCTCATTTTCAACAAAATGAATTGTTTGAATTTTGTATCAGTAAAGGTATTCAGCCGATCGCATATTGTCCTCTCGGTTCGCCTGGACGCCCGGATCGTGATAGAACTCCGGAGGATACTGTTGCCCTTCAGGATAAAGTAATATTATCAATGGCAGAAGAGTTAAACATCACCCCTGCTGAACTGTCAATTAAATGGGCAATCAATCGTGGGCAAATTCCAATACCATTTTCAATCAATCATTATTTAGAAAATCTTTTAGCAGCAATCGATGTTAAGTTAACAAAAAAACAAATGCAAAGAATTTCAAATATTGATAAAAACTGTAGATTAATAAAAGGTCAGGTATTCCTCTGGAAAGAAAACCAAAGCTGGGAAGATTTATGGGATATTAAAGGGGAAATTACTTCTGAATAAAAAATATAATTTCTGAAAGAGGTGAAATAATTATGAGGAAAATGATTGGAGCAATATTACCCGGAAACAGCAGTGTTGAGTTACGTGAATTTGACATCCCTGTTCCCGGACACGGTGAAGTATTAATAAAGATGAAATCTTCTACGATATGCGGTTCAGACATAAGATGTATTTATCATGAACATTTAGGTAAAGGACCAGAAGGCTATCAAACCGGAATGATTGCCGGTCATGAACCATCCGGTCAAATTGTTGAAACAGGTCCTGGATGCAGAAGATTCAAAAATGATGATCGTGTAATTGTTTATCATATTTCCGGGTGCGGGGTTTGCAATGACTGCAGACGTGGATATATGATATCATGCACCAGTAAATACCGGCGCGCTTATGGCTGGCAGCGGGATGGGGGCATGGCCGAATATTTGCTTGCCGAAGAAAAAGACCTCGTTTTGTTACCGGATGAATTAAGTTATTCTGATGGTGCACAGGTTGCATGCGGATTCGGAACCGTCTATGAAGGATTGGAAAAAATTGGAGTGAGTGGAAATGACGATGTTTTAATCACAGGATTAGGTCCGGTTGGATTGGCTTCCGCTATGTTATGCAGGGCGATGGGCGCACAAAAAATATTTGGCATTGAAGTTATTGATGAGAGAATATCTATTGCGAAAAATACTGGTCTGTTCGACCGTGTTATTCGCGCAGGAGAAGATAATGTTGAACAAATCCGGGATTTAACCAGTGGGCATGGAGTAGAAAAATCAATCGATTGCTCTGCAAATAATAAAGCTCGCCTAACTTGTATTCAAGCGGTTCGTAAATGGGGAAAAATTGTTTTTCTTGGTGAGGGTGGTACATGCGAGTTTCAGCCGTCAAGGGATATAATTCATGATCAAAAGACCATCTATGGCTCATGGGTTACAAATATGTGGAGGATGGAAGAGCTCGTTGAAAGATTGGTAAGATGGAATATAAAACCCGAATCATTAATTACACATAGATTCAGGTTGGATGATGTTAGTGAAGCATATTCTCTGATGGCTAGCGGTAAGTGTGGAAAAGTTGCAGTTGTTTTTGATGAGGAAATTAAATAATAGGGGAGCTTGTAATGTTAAAGAATATACCAAGTATTTTGAGTCCGGATCTTCTAAAAATTCTTATGGAAATGGGACACGGAAATGATATAGTTATTTCAGACGGAAATTTCCCGGCGGCTTCAGTAGCACAAAGACTGATTCGTCTTGACGGTCATAATGTACCTGAAGTATTGGAAGCAATTTTAAAATTCTTCCCTCTCGATACATATGTTGAATCACCGGTTGGAGTAATGGCCGTTACTCCAGGCGATAATTACAAACCGGTTATCTGGGAGGAATACAGAAAAATAATTATTGAGAGCAAAGAACCATTTAAAGATTTCGAATACATAGAAAGATTCGAGTTTTATGAAAGAGCAAAAAATGCATATGCTGTAATCGCAACAGGTGAATCAGCATTGTATGCAAATATTATCCTGAAAAAAGGAGTCGTGGTTTAATACCGTTATCTTAAGTCTGTGAGAGAGATTACTAGTGTAGTACATAATAAATCATTATGGAATTCTAATTAGGAAATCAATATGGCCGTTACTAAAATGTTTAAGGGTGAAAACGGGCAGAATTATCTCTTCCCATTTGTTCTTGTTAGCTCACTGTTTTTGTTGTGGGGAATTTGTAATGGAATGATTGATGTAATGGATAAACATTTTCAGGATTTTTTACATTTATCAAAAGCACAATCCGCTTGGGTCCAGTTTGCTCATTATTTAGGTTATTTCTTAATGGCTCTTCCTTCAAGTTGGCTGGCTAGTAAATTCGGATATAAAGGCGGTATAATCATAGGGTTAATATTGGTTTCAATCGGCGGATTCTGGTTTATTCCTGCTTCGGGCATAGCTACGTTTTGGGCTTTTCTACTCGGTGTATGTTTAATTGCAATGGGACTAACCGTACTTGAAACAGTTGCCAATCCTTATACAACTGTTCTGGGACCTAAACAATTTGCAGCAACACGAATAAATTTTGCTCAGGCTTTTAACGGTGTTGGATGGATTTTCGGACCCATTATCGGCGGTATATTTTTCTATTCAAATGAAGGAGCTGAAGCTGCTCAGAAACAACTCTACATTCCTTATTTAGTTGTAGCTATCATTGTTCTGATAATGGCGGTTGTGTTTTATTTTTCAAAATTGCCTGATCTGAATACTGAAGATGAATACAATATCGATAGCTCTGATGCACTTAACAGTAAAAGATCTATTTGGTCACACAAACATTTTGTCGGAGGAGTTACAGCCCAGTTTTTATATGTGGCTGCTCAGGCAGGTATATTCAGTTTCTTTATTAATTATATGGTAGAAGAAATTCCCTCAATATCAAAATCTTTGGCTGATAGTTGGCTGTTTGTCGACCGCACGATATTACGCGACGGTGCATTATTTATCAACGAAAAAGGCGCCACATTTTTATTAGGAACAATCGGATTCCCGCTGTTTTTACTCGGCAGGGCTACCGGTACTGTATTACTAAGAAAAATAAATGCTCACAAAGTACTTGGCACTTACGCAGCTATTAATATTTTCCTATGCGCTGTTGTCGTACTTAAACTTGGTTGGATTTCAGTTTCAGCCGTATTCCTCACTTTTTTCTTTATGTCAATTATGTTTCCCACAATATTTGCATTGGGGATTTTTGGTTTGGGTAAGAAAGCAAAAAAAGCTTCGGCATATATAGTGATGGCAATAATGGGTGGTGCAATTATGCCGAAAATTATGGGTTATTTAGGCGACGTATATAATATGTCGGTTGGTTTCCTTATGCCTTTATGTTGTTTTGTTTTAGTTGCAATCTATGGTTATAGCTGGGTAAAATTGAGTAAAGCTGAAGGTGTGGTTGGTATTCATTCATCCAAGGGGCATTAAGCTTAAGACTATACTATTGTTAAATCGTGAGAGCCGTGTTCGTACATCACGATATTCTCGGAGATATTCGATGTTTAGAATGTTGTCTCTAAGAATTGCATGTTCAATATCCGGTATGAAAAGTATTTTTACGAAGTTTGATACATAAATAAAAGTCCTGAATTTTTGAAAATAATTACAGGGAATAAAGATGTGAATAAAATATTTATTATCATCTTAACAATTCTATGCAGTTTTATTGTTAATGCTAAGACTCAATCTTATCAGAAAACGGAGTTGGGAATTAAATCGTTAGTTGGTTCAATCCAAGTTGAAATTCAATTCTACAATCCCTCAACAGTCCGAATACTAAAAACACCCGAAGGTAAAACATTTACTAAGAAAAGTCTTTCTGTAATTGAAACTCCTCGGGTAACAGATTTTAGTATAAAACAAGAAGGTGATGTACTTTTCTTAAAAAGCGAAGAAGTATTTGTAAGACTCAATCTCAAAAACGGAAAAATTTCATTCCATACTCAAGCTGATGAATCTTTGCTGAATGAAAAAGAAGAGGGAGTTACCTTCACTGATTTCAACGATGCCGGGACAAAAACATATAGTATTACTCAAGCATTTGTTCTGGATAAAGATGAAGCCATTTACGGATTGGGTCAGCAACAACAAGGAAAAATGATTCAGCGAAATCTGAAACTAAACATGATACAGGGAAACACCGATGATTACATCCCCTTCTTTGTGTCCGTTAAAGGTTACGGTTTGTTTTGGGATAATTATTCTCCAACTATTTTTGAAGATAACCCGGAAAATACATCATTCAAATCTGATGTTGGTGAATGTATAGATTATTATTTAATGTACGGCGGCAACGTGGATGGAGTAATTGCTCAAATGCGCGATCTCACGGGACAAGCGCCGATGTTCCCTTTATGGACTTATGGTTACTGGCAAAGCAAAGAACGCTATAAAAGTCAGGATGAAACAGTTGGAGTAGTTAAAAAATATCGTGAACTCGGTGTACCTCTTGACGGCATAATTCAGGATTGGCAATACTGGGGCAATAATTATTTATGGAACGCGATGGAATTTCTGAATGAGGAATTTTATAATCCGCAGAAGATGATTGACGAGATACATAA
>CAZEXO010000290.1:0-4756 GCA_964516545.1 uncultured Melioribacteraceae bacterium | reverse complement strand
GAAAAAACTGCCGAATTGCTGGCATTGGTCAGAGCATAAAATGATGAACTTATCAATGTGAATTATCGGTTTATTTTATTAATTTATTGCCCGATTCCGTGATGGAAATAATATCTAACATAAACAAAGACTTCACGTCTAAGATTGGAATTTAAATAAGGAGTTACCAAACATGGCTGATGAAAAAAAGACTTTGGATGTTGACAAACTCTTAAAGAACAAATTAAAATCCGTTAGCATTGCCGAACTTGAAAACGGAATTTCCAAGGTTGTTTCGGAATTAGTCGGCGAAGAATACAAATGTACCCTGAATGATATAAAATATACGATTTTCAGCGGCGCTGATTTTCATGTTAAAATTGAATTGAGTTACTCACCCGAAGAATAAATAAACTTTCTTCTTCAGCCTTGTGTTGAAGGGAAATAAATTCGATTTTCTTCACAATTCAAGTTGGCATGGGAAATATTATTCATATTGTGATTATAACAGTGTGCATTCTGGGACTTTGGGGTGGCGCTGTATTATTAGTTGAATCTGCTTCAAGAATTGCCAGAAAATTAGGACTCTCTGAATTAGTAATAGGACTCACAATCGTAGCAATGGCTACTTCAGCTCCTGAATTAGCCGTTACTGTTTCTGCCGCGCTAAAAAACCAGGCTGCCATTTCTGTCGGAAATGTTGTCGGTTCAAACATCTTTAATCTCGGGATTATTCTTGGACTTGTAGCTGTTTTTTCGGGACTTAAAACCTCTCCGAAACTTGTTTACCGTGACGGAATTTTATTATTATCAACAGCGGTTCTTTTACTTTTTTTCTTCAGAGACCTGAGACTTGAGTTTTACGAGGGAATAATTCTTTTCGGAATCCTTTCTTCATATGTTTTCTATCTTATCTATAGTAAACAGGAATCCGATGAAGAGACACCCGCAGGTGAATACGAATGGAAAGATATCCCCAAACTTATCGGCGGTATTGTAATTATTATAACTTCATCTCACTTTTTTGTTGAATCAGCAACATTTCTTGCCCGGTTATGGGGAATATCCGAGTGGTTGATTGGGATTACTATTGTCGGCGCGGGAACTTCCACGCCCGAACTTGCAACATCAATAGTTGCGGTAGCAAAAGGGCGGCATGGAATTTCAGCAGGTAATCTCATCGGCAGCGATCTTTTCAATATACTTGGTATACTGGGAATAGCCTCAATTCTGCAAACTCTTCAGATTGAGCAAAGAGATATTAATAGCATGATTTACATGGTTTTTACTTTGGCAATTTTATTATTAATCATGCGCAACAAATGGAAAATAACCAGGGTCGAGGGAATAATAATTATGCTTATCGCGTTTCTACGTTGGTATCTTGATTTTACTAATGTGGGATTATTCTAGGACTTTCCTTAATCTCTCCAAAAAAGAATCAATGTCTTCCCTGTTGTTGTAATAATGAGGTGAAATTCTTACGTGTCCTTCACGAGCTGTTACGGTAATGTTCATTGCCTCAAGTTTCTTAACTAGATCCCGGGAATTTTCCGTGGGAAAAGATACTATTCCGCTCCTGTTTGCAGAAGGAATATTTTTCAGAACTGGATTAAGTCCAAGCTCATTAAGCGACTCAATAAGATACTCAGAATTCTTCAATACTGATTCTTCAATATTCTTTAAGCCCACCTCCCTGAAAATTTCCAGCGAAGCGTTAAGAGCAATAATTCCCGTCGAGTTAAGAGTCCCGTTTTGATAGCGGTCTGCTGTGTTTTTTAACTTCAGATTGTAATCAAGCAAATTCCAGGTATCGAGAACTGAAGTCCAGCCGACAGTTTTCTGCTTTATTTTTTCCTGAAGTTTTTCACTTACGTAAACATAACCGAGACCGGTAAGCGCCATGAGCCATTTATGAGAACCCCCCGCGATAAAATCAATATTCATTTCTTCTATATCTATGTTCGCAACTCCGGCAGATTGAATTACATCCACTGAAAAAATAATGTCGTGTTTTTTACAAATTTTACCAAGACGAATAAGATCGGTTCTGTAACCGGAAACAAACTGGACATGACTAATAGAAATTAATTTGGTTTTGTCCGTGATTGCCTTCTCAATATCATCAATATCCACTATTCCGTTTTTCGTTTTGATGATCTCAACATTCACTCCTTCTTCAGCAAGACGTAAAAACGGGTAAACATTCGAGGGAAACTCCTGGTCATTAAGAATAATATGATCGCCAGGTTTCCACTTAAGTCCATTTGCAAGAAGACTCATTCCTTCGGCAACGTTTAACGTCCAGGCGAAACGATCAGGTTTTGCATTTATCATTTCGGCAAGAATAATTTTAGCGTTTTGGCTTGCGTCAAGCACCGCCGGATAATCATCAATCGGTTTGTTCTGCCGGTTGAAAAGATGTTCTTCAACTTTATTTTTCACGTACTCGGTAATCACGCCCGACGAAGCATGATTCAAATAAATAAAATCCGTTTTGAGATGAGGCAGTTGGTTTCTTACATCCTGAATAGTCAAAACAATTCCTTCCTGAAAAATTTTAAAAGACGCGTATAAATTTATTGCTATACGAATAATCTGCAAGTATAATTCAATTATCCGGAAATACATTCTTGTTTCATTTAATTCACCGAAGTATCACCGTGAAACCAGGAACAATTACTCTTATACTTTATTAGTCTTACCTGAACCAATTAACCGGAAAAATTCAACAACGAGCATATAGTGAATTTTCTTCTGAAACAGTTATTCAATGAATCATTGAGGAAACTCACTTGTCCTCTGTCTTTTTGCCTGACTTGCCTGGTGGTTCTTCTCTGAGAGAGCGCCTGTGGCAGTGCTGAAAATATCAATATTCATTCAATATAATATGTCGTGTAAATTTTGTAAATGAATCGTAAAAGTAAGCAATATTTGATATTGGTTATTCACCTGAACAATTACAACTCTTATAATACCACGACAATTTTGCACCACATTCGCACAACCATTTTTTCTCCATATGTTCCAGCCAATTTTTTTCTCCAATTTCATTCAATAATAATAAATTGCTCAATACTTCACTATGGTGAGGTTTTCCATCATTACTGAATTTTGTAATTATATCACAAGGAAAGTCAGAACATTCCCCACAATGATGATAATTCTTCTCGATAGCACAATCTCTTATTTTGCATTCTCCGCATTTGTTTTCTAATCTGCAACCCGGACAATATTCCAATGGATCATTTTTCAAATGATCATAACATGAAGGCATTTTCTCAATATGATTTCTATTATTTTCCAGATAAGCCAGCCTAAAACTACAAGCTCCACAGTAAAGACCGCAGTATGCAATCAATTCACTTGACACTCTTCCTCCTTATTATAGCACATAAAAAAATATTTTTAAAACTTATTGGTGAAATATAGCGCTTATAATTATTATTTATTTAGTTGCTCCGCCTTAATGGACGGGTCATCGCTTTCCATATCATTTATACCAAACAAAAGTCAGTTGTCCATCCCAAATTTTTTTATTAGCCGGCAACAATCATAAAAAACATTCTCTTTCTAATCCGTTAGTTTACGAATCTGGTAAGAACTTTATTTTAGCTTAGCCGCCTTTTCGTTTTGCCGGGATTTATAGAGTAATAAAATGTTCATGAACCAAAACTAATTAATTCGGAAATACTTGCTTTTGTAACGATACGGCAAATGAATAATTACAAGTGAATTTGATTTCAGAGAATAAATAAATAAATTGAATCTCCTGGAACTACGCCAATCAATCAACATTAATGTATCAGTTGTATTGGGGACAACGGCTTTATACAGATTGAATTTGTCACTGAAATGTTTGGTATCGTTATGATATTCTGTGAACGTGAAATCCTGAGTAATTACAATTGATCTGGTGTCGTCTATAGTTGATTCACTCACAACCTGACCCGTAGTATCTGTTGTTTCCACCCAATTCCAGGCGCCGGTAAGATTCGCTATTTTTACCGGAACTTCCGGGTCATCCGGCTGACTTGAAGTGGGTACTGTATCACAACTTATGATTAGAACTATCAGAGTGGTCAAGAAAAAATAATTTTTCATGGATAAACTCCTCTAATTCGTTACCTGTGTAGTAACTGACGGACTGCTTCTTCGCCGGGACTATCTACTTACTAAAGATGTTCGGTGGCAATCCCCGAATTAACATTATTCTCATCTTTATTTGTTTCTTCAGTTTCTTCAGAAGTTTTAGAAGATGAATTTTGTTTTGTTACTTTAGCTTTGGATATTTTATTAAATACTTTATTTATTTTCTTCTTTGCTTCTTCAGCTTTTTCCCCTTCGATTACTTCACGTTTTAAAACCTCCTTGAAAAGCACTTCCTGGATTTGCTCAGACGTAACTTTAACATCCGGAGAGATTTTTCTCAATTCTCTTCGAATTACATCTGTAATTGGATCACTGAGAATTAGGGCGCTTAAAAAGAATTTACTTAATGCTTGTTTTTGGGAATGATAATCGTAAAGAAATGATTTCAGCCAACCTTCTTTTGATAATAGTGATAACTTTTCAATATCATCTGAACTTTTGTGACTGAGATTTAGAAAATCAAAATCAAAAACCAATTCCTGATCAATAGGTTTAGTAAAAGATATTTTATAGACCCTCCACAAAACACCGTTTGTCAAAACAACAAAATCAATTCCTTGATTCGCAGCATAATCAACTGCTTGTTTAACAAAACTATCTTTCAGTTCAAGTCCGATCGCTTTTA
>CAZEXO010000289.1:224-4769 GCA_964516545.1 uncultured Melioribacteraceae bacterium | reverse complement strand
GTAATGGGAAATAAGCATCGGCGCCTGTCAAGGTATTTATAAGAATGTTTCCGACGATCAGAAGAATCAGCAGGCGTACTAAAATGTTTGAAATTATATATACAGAAGAGACAAAATATCTTATCAACCGATTGAATCGTTTTTCAAAATATTCAGGTAAGGTTGTTATTCCTGAATTCAAAAACATAGGCGCCAAACGTGTCCCCAGGAAAGCAAGAATCCCAATGGAGATAATTCCATAGTAACCCAGAGTTATGTAGTTTAGACCTGTTGAAGTGAAGCTGAATAAGTAAGGGCAAAAAATTGAAGAAGAGATAAAAGTGAGACCAAGTAGAAACCAATTTGTATTTCTATTCGCGAAGAAATAGCTATCAAGAGTCATCTCTTTCGAGATTGATACATAAACGCTGATCGATATTAGTAGAATCGGATAAAGAAAATATAGAAGAAACCCGATTGTAGAGAGATCAAACACTACTTCTTCCTTAATTTATTTTTGGTTTTTGACACACGAAATGATAACACTAACAGACAAGGATTGTACCACTAGCAGAAAGTTAGATTTTATGTCAGTTTTGGCGGTTTTTTTGATGAAGTCACTAGAGTTATATCAAATTGATAAAGGTGCAAATTTCAATTTATATCAAAATGATAAAGGTATTCTTAGATGCTGGTTTTGAAGAAATGATGAAAACAACTACTTCTCAGTTCTTTTTTATTCCCAGTTTTGAACACATTCTGTAAAAATTGGAGGGAGCGATTCCTAGAAGTCTTGCGGCTTCACTTTCTGATTTCGTTTTATCTTTAACATAAGAAAAATATCTGCTTCTGAAAATTGTTTCCATTTCTTTCCAGGTTACAATGTTATCACCAAACCAAAATTCCGGACCTGAAATAGTGCCGCTTTTTTTTGGTCCCAGAATGTTTTGCACGTCTTCCTTTCTGATTATTTTCTCTGACGAAATCAATAACCTTTGAATAACATTTTGAAATTGGCGGATATTACCGGGCCAATCATAAGATTGCAGGACTTCAATGGCATCTTTTGTAATCTCTTCAAAATCAATTGACATTTGCTGACTATACCTGTTGATGTAATGTTCTGCCAACGCGGGAATATCTTCAATTCGTTCACGCAATGCCGGTGTATAAATATTCATAACGTTTAATCGATAGTACAAATCCTCTCTGAACTTTTTTTCTTCAACTGCTCTTTCAAGATCAATGTTTGTAGCAGCCAAAACTCTCACGTTTACTTTTATTTTATCAGTACGTCCTATTTTGTCAAGTTCCCCTTCCTGCAAAACCCGTAAAAGTTTCACTTGTGATGACATGGAAAGTTCACTTATTTCATCAAGAAAAATTGTACCGTTGTTAGCGACTTCAAAGAGTCCTTTTTTCGCGCTGTCAGCTCCCGTGAACGACCCTTTAACAAACCCGAACAATTCGCTTTCAATTAAATTAGAGGGAATGCTTCCCGAGTTAACTGTAACAAAATTTTCATATTTCCTGTTGCTCAGATAATGAATGTGAGTCGCTACTAATTCTTTTCCCGTTCCTGATGCGCCTGAAATTAATACTGTTGCGTCTTGTCTGGCAGCTTTCTCAATTTGTTTAACCAAATTCTGAACTGAAGGAGAAGTGCCGATTATTTTTCTTCTCGTTAAAATACCGTCAACAGATTGTTCAAGTTGCATATTCGATTTTGATTTTTCCATTGACAGACGTTTTTTCTCGTATGCGTTTAGAATCGAGAGGAGAAGATCGGTGGGCTGATAAATATAATCTTTTATATCGGAAGGATATTTTGTGCAAAACCACATGGCACCCGCGTCTATTAAACGACTGGCAAAATCATAGTCGGTGAGATTAATTGTCATTTTTGTTATAACAATTATCTGGACAAACTGATCAATTACTCTTATCCTGCGGATTAATTTTTCACCCGACAAAGGTCCGACAATCTGATAATCCATGATTATCACGTCATATTCACCATTGTTTTCAGAAAGCAATTCAATAGCTGACTGTCCGTCTGCGACAACTTTTTTTATTACCACTCTATCCTGAAACGGAGCTAATGTTCTTTGCACTCTGTTAACATCATAAGTTTCGTCTTCAATGAGAAGCAGGTTTATTGGTTTATCAAACTGCATCGAACACACCGGTAATTGTTAGAAAAATTTTTTAACTGTAACATAAGATGTAAAATTGAATTACATAAATCAAACTGATATGGAAAATCATCTCCAGAACGATTAATGACAAACATCTATCGTAAAGACCGCCCCTCCTGTTTCATTATTATAGGCATCAATCAACCAGCCGCATCGTTTCGATATTTCATAAGAAAGATAACATCCGTATCCGCAATTTTTATCCTCTTCTTTCGTAGATATGTTCTCAAGAAATATTCTTCTAACACCCGATTCGTTCAGATCGAGTAAATCACTGCGAATACCTTTTCCATTATCTTCAATTTTAATAATTGATTTGTTCCGCTCGCGATGATATTCCGTTGAGATTTTTATAATGACTGACTCCGAGTTGGAATGATCAATTGAATTTTGAATGAGAGGTTCAACAATTTCCCATACCACAAATTCATTAATTCCGACCAGCGGAAGATTCTTGTCGAGATTAAATTCAAAATTTATGTTTCTCACCGGATTAGATATTCTAAGAAAAATATTATTCACAATAAAATTAAGCACCTCATTCAGATCTGTCCTGAAAATATTACTTCTCATGGTTTGTATCGGCGGATTATACCATTTCATATCATAAATAACTCTCGAAATAAAATTAGCATACTTTGATATGCAGTATTTTATCTGGTTGAAATTCTTTTCGTTGAGAGCTTCCAGGTCCTCGTTAATAAAACCCATCACTTTTTCGGCTTTATGGTGAGTGTGATAAATCCTCTTTGTGAAGAGATGTTCTTTTTGCTGGGCAATATGTTCCTGAAGATGTTCTTCTCTTTCTTTATACAATTGTTCACGGGCTTCATCGCGCTCCATAACAATGTTTGTTGAAATGTAGAACATGCTCAGAAACCCTAATATAATTAGCGATGAAAAAATGAGAACCGTCTTGTTAAAACTGGAAAGAATCTGCTCGCTTATAAAAGCAACATCGGGATGAATTTTCAGGTAAACAGCTCCGGCATACTCGCCGTAGGGAACGAGAGGAACATAAACATGAAAAACATTTTCTTCTTCCTGAAAACTTGTCGTTAATTCTGATTTCATCATATCAACATGTATATGAGAATATTTTTCGACAGCTTTTTCATAAATAGAATTCGGAGGTGAATACGGTACGTGATGTCTGTAAAAATATGAATAAATTGACTGTCCTAGGTCCATCGCTACAAACTTATCTTCATGGGGAAGAATAACACACATTGCTTCAACATTCCGTTTCATGAGCGGCTGTTTCAGAATAGAATTAAGAGCATGCACAAGATTACTTTCTCTGGTGGCTTCATCAAGATTGGTGTTTACAGGATCATCCGATTCCAATAATAACTCAAGTGATGTTGTGGTCAGATTAGCAATCTGTTCGGCAGAGTTTTGTTTATACCAATCCATCGTGTCGGAAAGAAGATCTCTTAAAGTATTCTGCTGCAAATTCGATACGAAAACCTGAAAAATAATCAGAGCCAGGAATATCATAAGAATATGTTTCCATCCGAACTGCATGTATTTTGTTTTTCTCAGATTTTTCATTAACCGGCTTCTCCCCTTATTTTACAATGGTTCTCTCATTGTTAATTAATTCGGACGCTGATTTAAGGGCAACATCAACAGATATTTCTTTCCTTAAGGAGCGATGAAGTGACTTCGACATTATTTCGGAAATCTTAGTATAATTTTCCAGAACCGGCCTGTGTTTACCCCACTTCATCAGTTTTTGAATTTTTCCCAGTTCTTTGTTCTGGTTGAGATAATTGCTGTCAGAATATACTTCCTTGTTAATCGGTAAAACTCCGGCTTCATCATAAAGAAGTTGCTGGTTTTCTTTTTCAAACATAAAATTGATGAATTTTATGGCGTCGTCTTTTCGATTTGAATATTTTGAAATCATCAGACTCCAGCCGCCGAAGGTACCTGAGGTTGAGTTTTCATTAAAATGCGGTAAAGGAGCGATATCCATTTTTGCAATTTTCGTGGTATCGTCAAGAAAGTATTTATACTGTTTATGAAATCCAACCCATCCCCTTAGAAACACAGCGTCGTTATTATTGAAATATAGATAACTGTTAAATTCATCAAACCCGGTAACCGCGTATGGTGAAAAATTATCTTTATAAATGAAATCAACTAATTGCTGAATAGCCCGTCTTGATGAAGGCGTATCGATGTTTATCGGTTTGTTATAAAATATTTTATTTGTCTCCTCGTCTGAAAGCATTTCATTATAACAGCACATTAATCCTTCAAAATTTCCTCCGGTGAATACATAACAGGGGTTGCTGAATTTTTGTAATCTCCTGCACAAAGATGAGAACTCATCCCAGGTTAGGGAGTTCTGAATATTTTT
>CAZEXO010000289.1:0-214 GCA_964516545.1 uncultured Melioribacteraceae bacterium | reverse complement strand
CTCCCGGCAGCCGATGAATTAAATCTTTGCGATAATATAAAACTCCCATATCGAGGAAAAGCGGAAATGCAACGAGACTGTCATTTTGATAACAAGGTTCGAGCGCCATTTCATTTACCGATTCAATTGTTTTTTTATCGAATTCATCCTCAATTGAATAAGCCCATTTTGCAAATCGCGGCACCCATATCAAATCCACGGCAAAAATATCTAT
>CAZEXO010000288.1:331-4776 GCA_964516545.1 uncultured Melioribacteraceae bacterium | reverse complement strand
TTACTAATCTCCTTCCTTAGCGCGTAAGGAATCCCAAATCATGTAAGTGCATATAATCAGGAACATCATAATTCCGAGAAGTTCACCGCCGTGGGATTCCATCCATTCGGTATTCTGAATATTCAAACCGATGTAGCGAAGTGTCGCGCTGATTACTCCCAGTAAAGCGCCTCCTGCAATAAATCCTGAAGCGATGAGTGTTCCTCTTTCTTTTCTTGCCTGATTCAGTTCTTTGTTCTTACTGCGGTTCGAAACAAAGTGGGCAATTAATCCTCCCGCAACAAGAGGCGTATTTAATTCCATGGGGATGTACATTCCCAAAGCGAAAGCCAGAGCGGGTACGCCGATCCAGTTAAGCACGAGAGCGAAAAACGCGCCTGATAAATACATCATCCAGGGGGCGGGTTGATTTGACATAAGAGGTTTAATAACAGCCGCCATTGCATTTGCCTGAGGCGCAATCATGGCTCCTTCTCCCACAAATCCGTAAGTTTCATTCAACATGAGTATCACCCATGATACTGTCGCCGCCGAAAAAGCAGCGCCCACGAATTTCCATTTCTCCTGTTTGAAAGGAGATGAGCCCAACCAGTAACCGATTTTAAGATCAGTAATGTAAGCCCCGGCGACTGAAAGAGCCGTGCATACTGTTCCGCCGATTATCAATGCCGATAACATTCCCGCCTCGCCGCTTAAACCAACAGAAACGAGCACTATTGAAGAAAGAATCAAGGTCATTAAAGTCATGCCTGAAACCGGATTCGTACCCACGATAGCAATCGCGTTAGCGGCTACCGAGGTAAACAGGAAGGATATTATTAATACTATTACCAATCCGACCAAAGCATGGAAAAGATTATTCACAACGCCGAGTGTGAAGAAAATAAAAATTACCAGCGCGGTAAGAATTATTCCGCCGAGAATGATTTTCATCGGGATATCCCGCTGGGTTCTTTTTTCAACTGTCGTGTTTACTTTCTTTCCGAAGAATTCTCTGACTGCCACGCCGAAAGAGGAAGCGACAATTTTCCTGGATTTTATGATTCCTATAATTCCCGCCATGGCAATTCCACCGATACCGATATGGCGGACATAGTTGCTGAATATTTGTTCAGCCGACATATCTTTAATAAGAAGTACAACGCCTGAGCCGATAGGAACGGTTATGAATTCACCGAGGTAAGCGAAAATAGGAATAATCACCAGCCACGAGACAAACGATCCGGCGGCAATGAGAAGAGAATATCTTAATCCAATGATGTAACCTAATCCGAGTATCGCAGATCCGAGATTTAACTTAAACACAACCTTAAGATCCTGGGCGATTTTTTCACCAAAAGGAAGAACTCGTGTTGTAAAAGTTTCACTCCACCATCCGAAAGTGGCAATACAAAAATCATAAATACCGCCGATGAGTCCCGCCATCACAAGAACGATTGCCGACTTACCGCCTTTTTCACCCGCCATCAGAACTTCAGTAGTTGCGGTGGCTTCGGGGAAGGGAAATTTCCCGTGCATCTCGGCTACGAAATATTTTCTGAAAGGAATGAGAAATAACATTCCTAAAAAAGCACCCAAGATTGAAGCCCCGAAAAGCTGGAAGAACTGAGCGTGTAAATCCAAAATATAAAGCGCGGGTATTGTAAATATCGCTCCGGCGACAACCGCCCCGGAGTTAGCACCGATGGACTGAATAATAACATTTTCGCCAAGTGCGTTTTTTCGTTTTAACAGCGCGGAAAGTCCCACGGCAATAATAGCAATCGGAATGGCAGCTTCAAAAACCTGACCGATTTTCAATCCCAGGTAAGCGGCCGAGGCTGAAAACAATATTGCCATAATTATACCCCATGTTATCGACCATACTGTTGTTTCAGGGTATTCTTTATCAGGCGACATAACCGGAACATATTCCTCGCCCGGTTCCAGTTCTGTATATGCATTTGCCGGCAAGCGACTGTTTTTCGGATCAACGGAATGATCGCTCATATTTGCTCTCCTAAATAATTGTATACAAGTGGTAATTTATATTCTGTCGTGTTGTTTTTATCTGAGAAAAACAGATTTCCGAAAACCTCATATCCCTCAGGAATATTTTGTTCAACAACCGGTAACTCCAGAGTTAATATTTCTATAACCGAAGGATAAAAAACAGCCGAGGATTTGCCGTCGTTTTTCACCCCAACGGAAATTGGTTTATCAAAAAATATACTTTCGGTAATATGCACAACAGCTTCAGATTCTTTGTGAACAAATCCGGGGAAAATCTTTAACACGAAATTTTCTTTTTCGTATCCTTCAGTATATTCAAGACTGATTTCATCATCCTGGTAACTCAGGGAATTGCTTTTAATTCTTTTACCGGAGCTGTCATAAATCAAAAAGGCAAAATCAGTGTTTTTGTTGAAATCTTCTTTTGTCAGACTGATGTGAAAAGTTTTTTTACTTTCACTTTTGCTGATAGTGAATGGTATCTCAATGTTCTCAAACCCCGAAATATTTTTCACGAAGGTTTTTTGATAACCCAAAATCTCAGCCGAGAGATCAAATTCCCTCAGCTTATTAAATTCATTTACAATTTCAACAGTGTTATGATTTTTACTTACAGGTGAGCTGTCTATTCTGTTAATTCCGTCAAATTCAATCTTCAGGGTATATTCCGAGGAATTATTCGCGCGTGCGCCGTTAACAACATCAATTTCCCAAACGCCCGGATAAATATCGAAGATGTACTCAACAACTTCACTTGTTTTTGCGCTCACGGTTGCGGAGTTTTCGGTGTTTCTTCCCTCAGGATTAAATAATGACCAGTATATTCTTCCGTCATTCGCTGAAGGGGCGGCGAGTTTTACTTTCATAGAAGTCGCACCGGAAGGAATATTAATAAAATATCTTTCAACTCCGGCAGGAATAAGATTTTTACCTTTGCATTCCATGCTGTAATTATTAATCGAATTGATTTCAAAAGGAATAACAACAGTAGCCATCATTTCAAATTCAGGAGTTTTTGTGCCCTGTCGTGTGGCGTATATTTTACCGTTATATAAACCAGGGGTTGTCATTTTGGTTTTATCAAACATAACATCAACATACGCTTTTTGATTGTTTCTGATATGCGTTCTTTTTTGAGCGGGTTTAATCCATTCACTGTCGCTGCGCAAATCATAAATCCGGTAAAATTTATCTCTCTTTATCGTGTTGTCTCTTTCAATCGTGAAAGAGAATGATTCTTTTCCCGTGAGGAAAGAACCGTTGCGTATGTAAAGAGCCTGCCCCTTGTTTCCGGGAAGATTTGGGGAGAGTGAAGTAACGGAATAAGTTTCAAGATTCCCGATTTCACCCTTCGCGATATATTTTTCAAGAAGCTCCCAGGATTTCATAACGTTAATCATTCCGCCGCCCTGATCGAGATGAATATAACCTGGCATCGGGTCGGCTCCTTCGCGAAGTACTTTAAGAATCATGTGAGATGAAATTTTTTTGTCAGGATATTTTTGTTTCGCGCCGCTCAAAAGCAAAGAAACAACGCCCGCCGTGTAAGGCGACGACATTGATGTTCCCTGTGCGCCGTCCCATGTTTTATGATTTGGCATAGTTGAAAAACATCCGCCGGGTGAAATAACATCCGGTTTATTAATTTCAGCTCCTCTTCCGCTGAAAGGATAGATGGTATTTTCGTTATGAATCACGCCGTATAAATCGCCGGCTACATCTTTCATAAGAGCTGCGCCGGTTACGATTGAAAGTCTGCTGGAAGACGGCTGACCGACAGTGGATATTCCGGGACCATCATTACCCGCGGATTTACAGATGTATAAATAAGGATTATTAAGAACCAGTTGATCGAGGAATATTTCCATTTCGGCGTAAGATTCAATTTCAGAACCAACTCCATAACTCATATTAATTATGCAGGGTTGTTCTAGAACGCGCGAAAGACTATCAGCAAATTCGTAGGCATTTTTCATACTTTCGGTAACAGTAGCTCCGCCCGAAAATTCATTATTCCCGATTTTTAATCCTATAACTTTTGCACCTGGAGCCACGCCGTTGAATTCCGCGCCGCCAATTTGGTATCCGGTTGATATTCCCGCGCAGTGTGTTCCGTGACCGTTGTCGTCAAAAAAGAAAGAGACAATCTGTTTATCGGGAAAAATATTAATCGCAAAAGTCAGATAGGGCACGCCTTCTTTTCTTTCAATATAAAACTCCTGTAATTCTTCGCGGTAATTACGAATTGGTTTTTCATCGGAAAGATTTCCGTCGGCGTTTTTGTCGAAATAAACTACCCAGTAATTCTTTCCATTTTCCGTTGTTTCGAATGTCACGAAATAAAACTTATCATCTTTCTTTTGGTTCTCGTTGATGTCGGGTTTGTTTGAGCCGGAGTTAAGAAACAACTTTTCGTCAAGAAGTCCCATGAAATAATTACCATCGGCTGGTTT
>CAZEXO010000288.1:0-321 GCA_964516545.1 uncultured Melioribacteraceae bacterium | reverse complement strand
CTGCCCCGGCAATTTTATAACCGAGTTGTTCATTCACGAAATATTCTGTGTCATCTTCTCTAGTGATCAAAGCCGGATAAAATTTTATATCGCCCTGACGTGAAAAGTCGACCGCGTCAATCACTTTTCTTTCACCGGTTGAAGTTAATTTTAGTCCGTCTATTCCCATGTCAACTCCTGAATCGAGAATAAGAACAATGGTTCCGCGTCCGTCATATTCAGGATACTTTTTCAAAAAATCTTCAACGCCGGTTTGTTTAAGTGAAAGGAATGTCTGTGATTCATTCTGAGCGAAAACACAAAGAGTGATAATAAGATGGA
>CAZEXO010000287.1:0-4788 GCA_964516545.1 uncultured Melioribacteraceae bacterium | reverse complement strand
CGATATTGGTAGCTATACAAATTACAGTAGTTCGGTTGACGCAGTAGTTGATTGGTTTGGTCCAACAAATATGCTGGTGATGGATTCATGCGCCACGACTAATTTTATTCATAATGATGCAAAATCTCCCGCGTCGCTTTACATTGGCGGTCCTATCCAGGAGAATAAAGAAAAATGTTTGCTCGCGAGTCCTACTACATATATCGATTCCGGCGATCCGCCTTTTCTGATTATTCATGGCGACAAAGACCCTGTTGTTCCTTTTTGCCAAAGTGAAATATTATTTAATGAATTACAGAAAGCCAAAGTGCCGAGTCAATTTATTCCTGTTCCCGATGGTCAGCACGGACCAGGTGTGCATGTAGAAAAGTACATTAACATGATGGTAGATTTTTTTATCCGCGAATCAAAAAAAGAATAAGGCAGGTTAAACATGAAAAAAATATTTCCATATATCATTTTCTTACTCTTCATTTCTTCTGTGTCATGCGCACAGCAAATTGTAAACTTGTACCAGGGAGATATTCCCAATTCAAAAGTTTCCGATGTTAAGGAAACGTATGATCAGAATATGAGGATGTTTAGAAATGTTGTTAATCCTACGCTGGAAATTATTCTCCCCGAAAAAGAAAAAGCTACGGGAGCCGCTGTTTTAATTTGTCCCGGTGGCGCTTATGGGGTTGTTGTTTATGAGGCGGAAGGTATCAAGACTGCGAAAGAATTTGCTAAAAACGGAGTTGCTGCTTTTGTACTTAAATACAGAATTCCGGATGACTTAACTATGCCGGATAAAAAAATCGGTCCTTTGCAGGATGCTCAACAGGCAATAAAAACTATAAGAGAAAATGCCGATCAATGGGGAATAGATAAGAATAAAATCGGCATTATGGGTTTTTCAGCAGGCGGGCATTTGGCTTCAACCGCGGCAACACATTTTGATAAATCTTTTGTGGAGAACTTAAATAACACTTCTCTGCGTCCTGATTTTCTCATTCTCATCTATCCGGTGATCAGCATGCAGGATAACCTGACGCATCCTGACTCAAGAAAAAATTTACTTGGGCAAAATCCTACGCAAGAAATTGTTGATCTGTTTTCCAACGAATTACAGGTAACAAAAAATACACCCCCGACATACCTTACTCATGCGGGAGATGATATGCTCGTAGATGTGGACAACAGTATATTTTTTTATCAGGCGTTAAAACAGCACAAGATTCCGGCTGAATTGCATATTTATCCGAAGGGTAATCATGGGTTTGTTCTTCGTCAGCCAAGTGAAGAATGGATTAATTCCATATTCCGCTGGATGAAAGATTCCAAGTTTTTGGAGTAAGTTGATATCAATTGTTGTTTAGTAATAATTATTTAAAAAAGTATTTAAAAAAATTTTAAGGGTGCTTAATGAGCTACAGGAAATATTCTCTATTCGTAATTAGTGTAATTCTGTTTTGCATATTTTGTCAAAATAGTTATTCGGAAAACCGAAATAATTTTCATTCCGTTAACACAACGATGGTCAGCGACAGCGGCGATTTTTCTGATCCTCCCACTGGATATGACAGATATAATTCGGGCATAGCACATGGAAGAGTTTCTACAGTAACGTATTATTCAACAACGGTTGGCGTAAACCGTCAAACTTTGATTTACACACCACCGGATTATTCTGAAGAAAAAAAATATAACGTGCTTTATTTATTACATGGAATCGGTGGCGATGAAAGGGAATGGTACTCGAACGGTAATCCTCAAAATATTCTTGATAATTTATACGCCGAAAATAAACTTGCACCAATGATAGTTGTTTTGCCGAACGGACGAGCGATGGTAAATGACGATGCCGGCGGTAATATGTTTGATCCTGCCAAAGTAGCGGCGTTCGAAACATTTGAGTTTGATCTCATTAACGATTTGATTCCATTCATCGAATCAAATTATCCTGTATTAATTGGAAAAAACCACAGGGCAATTGCCGGACTTTCAATGGGCGGCGGGCAATCGTTAAATTTTGGTCTCGGGCATCTTGAGACATTTGCCTGGGTTGGTTCATTTTCAGCCGCACCAAACACAAAAAGTCCTTCAGCGCTTGTACCTGATCCTTCGGCTGCAATTGATAGTTTGAAACAACTGTGGATTTCATGCGGCACCAATGACGACTTGATCTATATCAGTCAGCAGACTCATGCTTATCTTGAACAACATCATGTTCCGCATATCTACAATCTTGTTGCAGGAGCCGGACATGACTGGAAAGTCTGGAAATACGGACTTTTTCACTTCTCACAATTATTATTTGAGCATACTGTTTCAGGAAATGAACAGGATGAAATTGTTGCAGACTATGAATTATTTCAGAACTATCCCAATCCATTCAACCCTGTGACAAAAATAAAATATTCTGTACCACAAGAGAGTATTGTGAAAATAAGCGTCTATAATCTTCTTGGACAGGAAGTGGCAACTTTAGTAAACCAGGAAAAAGCTGCCGGGAATTATGAAATTAATTTTAGCGGTCAAGCTCTTTCGAGCGGAGTATACATTTATAAAATGCAGGCAGGTAGTTTTATTGAGTCAAAGAAATTTATACTCATGAAATAGATGCCCGTGGATAATAATAGTCGGAGATAAATTCGATAAATATTTTATTAACCAAATAAATGGAACACTATGAAACATACATTACTTTTTATAATGTTTTTATTCCTATGCAGTTTTTACAATACTGCACAGAACATTGAAAAACATTCACCAAATGGTTTTGACAGCTTCCGTGATAACATAAGTCATGGAAAGATTGATTCCATCTTCTATAATTCGAAAATTGTCGGCGCAGAAAGAAAAGCGTTGGTTTATACACCTCCGGGATTTTCCAAAAATAAAAAATACCCGGTGCTTTATCTTTTGCATGGAATCGGCGGTGACGAAAGAGAGTGGTTAAACGGCGGGCAACCTCAGATAATTTTGGATAATCTTTACGCCGACAATAAAATTCAACCAATGATTGTTGTTATGCCAAACGGCAGAGCTATAAAAGATGATCGCGCTATCGGAAATATTTTTGCTCCTGACAAAGTTGAAGCCTTTGCAACATTCGAAAAAGATTTACTGAACGATTTGATTCCTTTCGTTGAAAAGACTTTGCCTGTCTATGGAAATAGTGAAAACCGGGCTATTGCCGGATTATCAATGGGCGGCGGACAATCTTTAAATTTCGGATTAGGTAATTTGGATACATTTGCCTGGGTTGGCGGGTTTTCATCCGCGCCCAATACAAAAGTACCTGAAGAGCTACTTCCTGATCCTGAGGAAGCTAAAAAGAAATTGAAGTTATTATGGATTTCATGCGGCGATAATGATGGTCTTATGAGTTTCAGTAAACGTACTCACGATTATTTAGTTGATAATAATGTTCCTCACATATTTTATGTGGAACCGGGTGTGCATGATTTTAACGTCTGGAAAAATGATTTGTACATGTTTTCTCAATTGATTTTCAAACCTGTTGATGTTTCGAAATTTACTAAGTACAGCGTACTTGGAATCTCCGCTCCTTCAAATGTAAGAGGGGCGAAATATCCTCAGATATTGCCTGACAGCCGCGCAATATTTCGTTTGACAGCGCCCGATGCAAAGGATGTTAAACTTGATCTTCATAAGAAATATGATATGATAAAAAATGGTGAAGGTGTTTGGGAAGTAACTACAGATTCGTTAACTGAAGGGTTCCATTATTACTCTCTGATCATTGACGGCGTTTCAGTAGCCGATCCTGCCAGTGAATCATTTTACGGAATGGGAAGAATGGCCAGCGGCATTGAAGTGCCTTTTAAGGGAGATGATTATTATGCATTGAAAGATGTTCCTCACGGAGAAATAAGAATAAAAAAATATTACTCCACAATATTTAGAGAATGGCGACAGTTTTATATGTATACCCCGCCCGGATATGAAGAAAACATGAATGCAAAATATCCTGTTCTATATATTTTACATGGCGGCGGTGAAGATGAAAGAGGCTGGGCAACACAGGGAAAAACAGATATCATTCTCGATAACCTGATTGCCGAAAAGAAAGCCGAACCAATGATTGTTGTAATGCCTGACGGAAATACATTTACTGATTTTGCCGGATTTGGCGAAAGAACTTTAAAGATGTTCGAATCGGAACTGAAAGAAGTTGTTATTCCGCTGGTCGAGAAAAATTATCGCGTTAAAACTGATGGAAAGAATCGTGCGTTGGCGGGGTTATCCATGGGTGGATTGCAGACACTTTATGTGGGAATAAATAATACAAATATGTTTTCCTATTTGGGAGTGTTTAGCTCAGGCTGGATTGTACCAATGTTGGATGAACTTGCTAATTCGCAGTATGATTTTATGAAAAAAAATGTTGCAACAATTAATGCTAACCTTAATCAGTTCTGGATATCTATGGGTGGAAAGGAAGACATAGCATACAACAATTGTCAACTGATGATGAAAAAATTTGATGAGATGAAAATAAACTATAAATATAGCGAGTATCCGGGAGGACATACGTGGCCTGTCTGGAGACATGATCTTTATAAATTTTCACAACTGTTGTTTAAGTGAAATTTTTACATCAATAAAAAGTAGGAGTGTATGAAATGAAATACGGATTTATCAGTCAATTGTTAGCGATACTGTTTTTTTTCGGGATAAGTACCGCACAAACAAATCAAACTGCGGTAGTTGAGGATTTCAAATCTGCTGCAACTAATCAGCCCGGTAAAGAATTTCCGAAAGTAAATTCAGAAGGCAGAG
>CAZEXO010000286.1:0-4798 GCA_964516545.1 uncultured Melioribacteraceae bacterium | reverse complement strand
AATGCTTTGTTTATCTTATTTTTAAGAACCTGCTACTTCAACCTTGGTCCCGATAATTCGGGACGCTCTACCAACTGAGCTATTCCCGCATTTATTTCAATGCTTTGTTTATCTTATTTTTAAGAACCTGCTACTTCAACCTTGGTCCCGATATTTCGGGACGCTCTACCAACTGAGCTATTCCCGCTTGTAAAGACCAAAATTTGAGATGGAAAATATAGCATTGTTTTATATATCTCGCAACACCAATTAAAAATTTTTGTTAATTATTTTCTTGATCCGTGAATGAATCCACGGTAAGGGCGCGAATGCTGAACAGTAATAAAAGCGTTAGGATCAATCGATTCAATCAGTTTCATTACAGCTTTTTGATCTTTTCGTCTGATAATCGAAACCAGAACCGAACGTTTACCCTCATTTCCCTCAGCCGGAATATTTGTCGCCGCAAAATGTGCTGATCTCAATTCAGCTGCGATTTCCTGAATATGATTCCGGGAAATTATATTTAACTGAACATAACCAATAGCAAATTTCTGTTCGAGAGTGATTCCAAGTATATTTCCTAATCCGAAACCGGTAGCATACGCAAATAAGTTTATTGTCTGATCCAGATGCTGTACTATGTATCGCATTGCAAATATCCAGATAAGAACTTCAAAAAAACCAAGTATTCCTGCAAGAACTCGTTTACCCTGAACTACCATGAGGGTTCTGAATGTACCGAGTGTAACATCCGCGATTCTTAAAAACATAATCGCTAAAGCACCTAAAATTATTTCCAGCACTACAACTCCGTTAATCTTTTTAAATGTCTGCTCTTATTTTACGAAAAAAATAATATCTTTGTAACTAAATCATCAGGGAAAATTAATGTACGAATCCGATCGCGAACATCTTGTTGAAATTCTCCGACAGAAAGGAATTAAAAACGAAAAAGTAATAAAGGCATTCTTAAAAGTTGAAAGACATAAATTTGTATCCGAAGCGATGATTCATCATGCATACGAGGATAACGCGTTACCAATCGGTTATGGACAGACAATTTCCCAGCCTTACACAGTGGCATTCATGACTGAAGCCTTGAATCTGAAAGCTCATTCCAGTGTTCTTGAAATCGGAACAGGTTCGGGTTATCAGGCGGCAATTCTCGATGCGATGCATATGACTGTTTATACGATAGAACGACATGAAAAATTATATAAACAAACAAAACTACTTTTCGATAAACTTGGTATTGAAGTCTTTACAAAATGCGGTGATGGAACTCTCGGCTGGGCTGAACATGCACCTTACGGCGGAATAATTGTAACCGCAGGAGCCCCTGCAGTTCCTGAAAAATTGAAAGAACAACTTGCAATCGGAGGAACTCTCGTTATTCCCATCGGCGATCGTAAAAATCAATCTATACAGATAATCACAAAAAAAAGTGAGGACAGATTTGCCTACACCGAAGCTCCGTATTTTGCTTTTGTTCCACTTATCGGGTTAAATGGATGGAAAGAATAGCCATCGTTGTTACAGGTCCAACTTGTTCCGGTAAGACTTCGCTAAGCTTACATTTGGCTGAAGAGTTAATGACTGAAATTATTTCCGCCGACAGCAGGCAATTCTATAAGTACCTTAATATTGGAACCGCCAAACCGGCAGAAGAGGAACTGAAAAAAGTTAAACATCATTTCATCGACTTTATTGATCCTGATGTTGAGTATAATGTGAGTCGTTTTGAATCCGATGCTATGCAAATAATGGAAAGCCTTTTAGAAAAGAAAAAGATACCAATAATCGTTGGCGGTTCGGGATTATATATTCGCGCGTTGGTTGACGGACTTTTTAATGAAATTGAAACCGACTCAGATTACCGAAGTTATTTATCCGGGTTGAGAATGAAATTCGGCAATGAGCATATATACGGAATTCTCCAGGAGGTCGATCCGGTTTCAGCTGAAAGAATGTTGCCGCAAAACTGGAAACGCGTAATGCGCGCTTTGGAAGTTTTTCATATTTCAGGAGAACCGATTTGGAAATTTCACGAAAAGCACAAACGTGTTTCGGACATAAAATTTCAGCAGTTTGGATTATCCTGGGAGCGCGAGGTGTTATATGAAAATATAGAAAACAGGGTTGACAAAATGATTGAAAACGGACTTGTTGAAGAAGTTCAATCAATCTTATCAAGAGGGTATAACAAGAAAATAAATTCTCTCAACACCGTTGGTTACAAAGAAATTATTTCATATCTGGAAGGCGATTACACACTTGAAAGAGCCGTGGAATTAATCAAACGGAATACACGCCACTACGCTAAACGTCAGATGACCTGGTTCAGAAAGGATGAAAGAATCGAATGGATAAAAATTAATTCTGAGAACGATCTCGAGGGCGTCGCCGAAAAAATTGTTCAGCGCTTAAAAGATACTTCCGTAATTTGAAATTTTACAAGTCTGTTGTTTTTGGAATTTTCTTCTCAGCGATTCGGTATTTCATTCATAAATCTGGCAGACCAAACATAATAGTATTAACTTTACAGACAAAATTTAACAATAATTTATTCCGGGAGAGAATGTATTATGTATGAAGAGTATTCAAAAGGATTGAAATTATTCCGTGAGCGCGTTGAAAAATTACGAGGTTATCTTTGACATCGATAAAAAGGAAAATGAGATAAAAGAAATTCACGCGAAAAGTGAAGCGCCTGGTTTTTGGAACGACCAAAAAGCTGCTCAACAAATTCTTCAAAAAAGCAAAACTTTTCAGTTATGGGTTGAAGCATGGAACAAACTCAACAAGATGGAAACAAACTTAAGTGAATTTGTTGAACTTGCTGAAACCGAGGCTGATGTTTCTTTGGAAGACGAAATCATCAGGGAGTTTGAAACACTAAAACATGAGATCGAAGCTTTTGAGCTGAAAAGTATGCTGAGCGGCAAAGATGATGCTAATAATTGTATTCTTACCATTCATTCCGGCGCGGGAGGAACTGAAGCTCAGGACTGGGCTGAAATGTTGATGCGTATGTATTTACGCTGGGGCGAGCAAAACGGTTATAAGATGACTCTTATTGATATGCTTGACGGCGATGGCGCAGGAATTAAAAGCGCAACCATAGAGGTTATGGGCGAATTTGCTTATGGTTATCTCAAAGCTGAAAATGGCGTTCACAGACTTGTCAGGATTTCTCCATTCGATTCAAATAAAAGACGACATACAAGTTTCGCTTCGGTATTTGTTTATCCCGAAATTGATGATGATATCGAGATTGAAATTAATACTGCCGACTTAAGGATTGATACTTACCGTTCAGGCGGGAAAGGCGGTCAGAATGTTAATAAGGTTGAAACGGCGGTTAGAATTACTCACCTTCCGACAGGTACTGTTGCTGCTTGTCAGAGCGAACGTTCTCAGACTCAAAATAAAGTTAACGCCATGAAATTACTCCGGGCAAAACTTTACCAGGAGAAACTGAAAGAACAGGAAGCTGAACTTGATGAGATTGAAAAGAATAAAATGAAAATTGAATGGGGAAGTCAGATTCGCTCATATGTCTTTCATCCTTACAACATGGTTAAAGATCACCGCACAAATGTCGAAACTTCCGATACCACCAAAGTAATGGATGGCGGGATAAACGAGTTTATAAAAGCATTTTTACTAAAATTCTCACAAAATTAAAGGGGGTTATATGCAACACTTTCCTAAAGGTTTTGTGTTAACGCGGGAAGGCAATCTGGATCATTCACTGTTTATTCTTATCAGCGGAAAGATCGGTGTATTTAAAGGCGATATTAAAATTGCTGAGTTCTCAACAAAGGGTACAATACTTGGCGAGATGAGCATAATTCTTAAAGAAGCGAGAACAGCTACGCTTAAAGTTCTTGAGGATTGCCATATTGTTGTTATAAAAGCAGATTTAAAGGAGCTTGTTGAAAAGCATCCTGAGATTGCCCAAAAGATTATGAAAAATCTTGCTGAACGTTTGAACAAGACGACAAAAGATTTCTGGAAACTTTCCGAAAAGATTAATTACCTCGCTGATGTGAAATATGTATAAAAAGGAAATTTTATGAAGACTCATACAAAGTATCTCTGGTTCAATACAAAAAAGAAAAGAGAATATCTTAACATTACAACTGAAGTTGAATCTGCGCTAAATGAAAGCGGAATTCGTGAAGGAATGGTTCTCGTTTCGGCAATGCATATAACCGCCGGTGTATGGGTTAATGATGCTGAGTCAGGATTAATTCAGGATATTGATGAATGGCTGGAGAATCTGGCGCCATTCAAAGAAAACTATCGTCATCACCGAACAGGTGAAGATAACGGAGATGCTCATTTGAAAAATCTACTCGTTCATCATCAGGTGATTATTCCCGTAACTGATGGGCGACTTGATTTCGGACCCTGGCAGCAGGTTTATTATGCCGAGTTCGATGGACAAAGACGCAAAAGATTAATCATTAAAATCATGGGTGAGTAATATGCTTCCCATTTCTGCCGTGGTCATTGTCTATAATGAAGAAAAGAATATTCGCGATTGCCTTGAAAGTCTTAAATGGGTTGATGAGATCGTAATTATTGATTCAGGAAGCACGGATAAAACGCTTGAAATCGCCCGTGAATATACCGATAAAATTTTTTTCAAAGTATGGGAAGGATTTTCCCAACAAAGAAAATTCTCTTTGGAGAAAGTTTCGCATGACTGGGTTGTTTGTATTGATGCTGACGAGCGCATTTCCAAGGAACTGCAGGATGAAATTCTTTTATTGAACAAAAATGGTTTTAAGTCTGCCGGTTACTTTAT
>CAZEXO010000285.1:0-4832 GCA_964516545.1 uncultured Melioribacteraceae bacterium | reverse complement strand
TAAGAAACCAGTAAATATTAAAGACGTTCAGGTAACAAAGAGCGGGCAGAAGCTAACCATTAAAGGAAAACTTGGCCAACTGGAATTTGATATTCATCCTAATATGGATGTTAGTATCGAAGGTGATGAACTGAACGTAAAAAGACCTGATGATCAAAAAGAAAACAGAGCTCTGCATGGTATGACAAGAGCCATTATTCAGAATATGGTTACAGGTGTGAAAGAAGGATATTCAAAAGAGTTGAATATTGTTGGAGTTGGCTACAGAGCCGAGCAAAAAGATAAAAATTTATTGCTGAACCTTGGGTATTCTCATCCAATATATTTCATGCCGCCTGAAGGAATAAAGATTGAAGTTCCGGTTCAAACTCAAATTAAAATCAGCGGTATTGATAAAGAGTTGGTAGGATTGGTTGCCGCGAAAATAAGATCTTTCAGAAGTCCTGAACCATATAAAGGCAAAGGTATTAAATATTCGAACGAAATTATTATTAAGAAAGCCGGTAAAACTGCTGGTTCATAATCAGGCTAGGAGATTATTAGAGTCATGACAACACATTTAGATAGAAGAGAAAAGAAGAAAGTTACTATTAGAAAAAAAATCTTTGGTACGCCTGAAAAACCAAGATTAACCGTTTTCAGAAGTAACACTCAAATTTACGCTCAGATTGTTGATGATACAAAAGGATCAACAATTGTAGCTGCATCAACAAAATCAAAAGATGTTGTTGAAGAGGTAAAAAAAGCAAAAGGAAAAGTAGCTCAAAGTAAGTTTGTTGGAACGCTTATCGGAAAACTTGCCCTTGAAAAAGGAATTTCAGCAGTTGTTTTCGACAGAAGCGGTTACAAATATCACGGTAGAGTTAAAGCCGTTGCTGACGGCGCCAGAGAGAGCGGATTAAAATTTTAAGGTCTAGCCGGGTCGTCTAATGGTAGGACTACGCCCTTTGGAGGCGTCTGTGTAGGTTCGAATCCTGCCCCGGCTGCCAGAAAAATGAAAAAAAATTTACGGAGTATAAATTGAAGCAGAAAAAAGTATCAGGTCTTGAAAATCTCAAAGAAAAGGTTGTTCATATCAACCGCGTCGCAAAAGTTGTAAAAGGTGGTAGACGATTCAGCTTCAACGCAATTGTTGTTGTTGGTGATGGTAATGGTCATGTTGGTGTTGGATTGGGTAAAGCAAATGAAGTGACCGATGCGATTTCTAAGGGGATTGATGATGCTAAAAAGAATGTTTATCGGGTTCCTATTATAAAAGGCACAATCCCTCATGAGATAATTGGTAAATTCGGAGCGGGAAAAGTGTTATTAAAACCTGCCTCGCCTGGTACTGGTGTAATTGCAGGTGGCGGTGTTCGTGCGGTTCTTGAGTCGGCTGGAGTTCAGGATATCTTAACAAAATCTCTTGGATCAAGTAATCCTCATAATCAGGTTAAAGCTACTTTAAGCGGCTTAATGAACCTGGTTGACGCGCGGGTTATGGCTCAAAAACGTGGTTTAACGGTTAATGAATTGTTTCAATCCTAGTGAAGGTTGGTTATGGCTAAGAAATTAAAAATTACTCAGATAAGAAGTACAATTGACAGACCAAAGAATCAGAAAGCTACTATTGAAGCTCTTGGTCTGGGCAGAATTAGTAAAACAAACATATTTAAGGATACTCCTCAGATAAGAGGTATGGCAAAAAAAGTATCGCATCTGGTAAAAGTTGAAGAAATTGAAGAATAAGGTGAATAAATGGATATTTTAAGCAACTTAAAATACGCTGAAGGCTCGATTAAGAAAAATAAAAGAATTGGTCGTGGTCAGGGTTCAGGTCACGGTAAAACTGCTACCCGTGGTATGAATGGACAAAAGTCTCGATCTGGTTCAAATGCCAGAAGAGCTTGGTTTGAGGGTGGTCAAATGCCTCTCCAAAGACGTATTCCTAAACGTGGATTCAAAAGTATATTCAAAGTATATTTTCAGGTCATTAATGTTAGCACCTTACAGAAATTAGTAGATAACAAAAAATTAGAGCCCGGCAACATTACCGCAGTTGAATTATACAAAGCCGGAGCAATTTCCAAAGCTGCCGCACCTTATAAGATTTTAGGTGAAGGCGAATTAAAAACTAAACTCAATATTGTCGCTCACAAATTCAGCTTGACGGCAAAAGAGAAAATTGAATCTGTTGGCGGAACTATTAAAGAGATTGAAGATTAATGGGAAAATTACAAGAGACATTTCGGAATATTTTCAAAATTCATGAGCTGAGACAGAGAATACTTTATACTCTGGCTTTGCTTTTTATAGTTAGGTTGGGTTCGCACATTACCTTGCCAGGTATTGATTCGTCAATTCTTGCCCAGGCCATGCAAAATCGGACGTCGGATAATCTGTTCGGACTTTATGATTTATTTGCCGGCGGTGCATTTTCTAACGCGGCTATCTTCGCACTTGGTATTATGCCCTATATCTCGGCATCAATTATCATTCAGTTGGCAGGCGCAGTTATTCCTTACTTCCAAAAATTACAGCGTGAGGGTGAAGAAGGTCGTAAAAAAATTACTCAGTTAACACGTTATGGAACCGTTCTTATTTCCATGATGCAGGCATGGGGAATTGTTACCTTACATTTACCAAACATTAACTTAAACGGGCTTTCCATTATTCCGGTAGAAGTTCAGGGATTTGGATTTATTCTTTCATCGGTTGTCCTTCTTGTTGCCGGCACATTGTTTATGATGTGGATGGGCGAACAAATTACTGAGAAAGGAATTGGTAATGGAATATCACTTATAATTTTCATCAACATTATCAATCGTTTGCCTTTTGCTTTGCTTGATGAATACAGGCTGGTAGTCAGCGGAACCCGTAATATTATACTCGAAATTGTCGTTCTTACGCTTATGGTATTTATTATTGCAGGTATAGTTTTAGTTACTCAGGGAACAAGAAGAATTCCCGTTCAATATGCCAAACGTGTTGTGGGAAGAAAAGTATACGGCGGAGTTACACAATATATCCCCTTACGTGTGAACACAGCCGGGGTTATGCCGATAATTTTTGCTCAGTCGATTATGTTTATTCCGAATACGGTATTATCATTTTTTCCAGATAGTGAGTTCATGCAATCGTTAGCTGCATATTTCAATTATACATCATACACATACTCATTTATTTACGCGTTGATTATAATTTTCTTCACTTATTTCTATACAGCAATTGCATTTAACCCTGTTGATGTTGCTGAAAACATGAAAAAACAAGGTGGATTTATTCCGGGAATCAGACCAGGAAAACAAACTTCAGAATTCATAGATAATATTTTGACAAAAATTACTTTACCCGGATCGATATTCTTGGCAATTGTGGCGATACTTCCTACATTCGTTAATAATTTTGGAGTTTCGGGTAATTTTGCTGCTTTCTTCGGAGGTACAAGTTTATTGATTATTGTTGGTGTGGCTTTAGATACTCTCCAGCAGATTGAATCTCATTTGTTGATGAGACATTATGACGGTTTTATGAAATCAGGAAAACTAAAAGGACGAAGAGGCGGTATTTAGAATTGATACTTATAAAGACAAAAAAAGAAATCGACTTTATAAGAGAAAGTTGTAAAATAGTTGCAGAAACATTGCAGTTAGTAAAAAAGAATGTTAGACCCGGTGTTACTACGTTAGAGTTAGATAATATTGCTGAAGATTACATAAGAAGTAATGATGCGATTCCGGCTTTCAAAGGATACTCACAAGCCGGATCATTTGATTTTCCGGGTTCAATTTGTTCTTCGATTAATGAGGAAGTTGTACATGGCATTCCATGCAGCAGAGAACTTAATGAAGGTGACATTATTTCTGTTGATGTGGGTGTTATTAAAAATAAATACTTTGGAGATGCAGCGCTGACTGTAGCCGTTGGTAAAATTGCACCTGAAGTAAAACAGCTTATGGACGTTACAGAACGTTCTTTATATCTTGGAATTGAACAGGCAGTTGCCGGAAACAGGTTGGGAGATATCTCAAACGCTGTTCAACAATATGTTGAACAAAACGGTTTCTCAATAGTTAGAGACCTTTGCGGTCATGGTGTTGGAAAACATCTCCATGAAGAACCTCAAATTCCTAATTTTGGCAGAAGTGGAACAGGACCTGTTCTAAAAGACGGCATGACTTTAGCGATTGAACCTATGGTAAACATGGGTAAATATCGTGTTGAAGTTGCGCCAGATGGGTGGACCGTATACGCGGCAGACGGACTACCATCCGCGCATTTTGAACATACAATTGCGATAATTAATGGTAAGCCGGAAATATTAACAACGGTAAAATGAAATGGCGAAACAGGATGCGATTAAGGTTGATGGAGTAGTTACTGATACTTTACCAAATGCTCATTTTAAAGTAAAGCTTGAAAATGGACATGAAATTCTTGCACATATTTCCGGGAAAATGAGAATGCATTTTATTAAAATTCTGGTTGGTGATAAGGTTGCTATTGAGCTTTCACCGTATGATCTTAATAAAGGCAGAATTACGTACAGATATAAATAGTTGGAGTGGCAATGAAAGTTAGAGCATCTGTAAAAAAGATTTGCGAACATTGCAAAATTATAAAACGTAAAGGTGTAGTAAGGGTTATTTGCAAAAACCCGAAACACAAGCAACGTCAAGGTTAAAAGTAATTTAGGAGGTTTAGGTTGGCTCGTATTGCAGGTATAGACTTACCAAAACAAAAAAAAGCTTTCATCGGTTTGACTTATATCTATGGAATCGGCAGAACCGCCGCTTTGAATATTCTTAGTAAATCGTCAATTGATCCTAACAAGAAAATTGCTGATTTAACTG